>JAJFJG010000189.1 GCA_021774265.1 Nitrosomonas sp. | reverse complement strand
ATGGGTACAAAGAGCACGTTTCAGTAGACATGCAAAGTGGCATGATCAATAAGATAGCCGCCACATCGGCAGATGTGACTGATGCTCAGGGGCTGCAACATATTGGTCCTCAAGGTGGCGCGGTATACGGGGATAAAGGGTATTGTGTGAACCCGGCCAAAAAGACACTCAAGCGCAAGGGCTGCCATAATGCCACGATCAAAAAAAACAACATGAAGGACAAGAATCGCCAAAAAGATCGTTGGCTATCATCAATTCGTTCACCCTATGAACGCGTCTTTGCACAACGCAACAAGAAAGTTCGTTATCGTGGGTTGAAGAAAGTACAGTTTCAGATGGGTATTCGTGCACTGGTATTCAATCTTAAGCGCCTTATGGTACTGGGTATCGAGCGCATTGCGTTGCAACCTACATAGGATAAGTCCGCCTTCAATCTGCCTGCCAGTGAGAAAATGCAAGCACCTTGCATATCAGGAGTTTCCTGCACATAAAATCACCGCTGAACATATGGGTAACGGCGCTGAAGTGCGTATGATCTCATAATGACTCAAGAAATTTGATCAACGACTCACGATCATTGGATGAAAGATTGCGGAAATACTCTTTAGCAGACTCGGCTTCACCACCGTGCCAAAGAATTGCTTCAGTTAAGTTACGTGCACGCCCATCATGTAGAAAAAACACATGGCCATTAACAACCTTAGTATACCCAATTCCCCAGAGCGCAGGTGTTTTCCATTCTTGACCATTCGCAAGAAAATCAGGTCGACCATCAGCAAGCCCTTCACCCATGTCGTGTAGTAATAAATCTGTATAAGGGTGGATAACCTGGTTGGATACTTCTGGCACACCTTCAAGAACACCAGTTGTTACCGTGGGAATATGACAAGAAGTACAACCAGCCTGGTCAAATAAAATTTGACCATTTTTTACTTTAGGATCATCAATGTTTCGACGCGCTGGTACTGCCAATGTTTGTATATAGAATACGACGTCGTCAAGAACCCCTTGCCTTAGCTCCGTATCGTCATTCAAAACATCATCCTGAGGTTGACCAGCGGTGCTTTCCAATGGAAATAATTCGTTGGTAATACCTATGTCACCATGGTAGGCACCCGCAGTTTGAACCAATACCGATGGATTGTTCGCTTTGAGTCCAAAGCGACCGATCACAGTTGTTTCACTAACAATGTCCCAAACTTGATTGGCACGACCAGATATGCCATCGTTATCCAAATCATCTTCATCAGCCCATTCGAGCATAGTTTCGTCTGAAATGGCTTCAAGCAGGCCGCGCCCAAATACAGGCGGAGCAACGCGAGGGGAAGTTAAATAGGTATCCGGCAAGGCAGTATAAGGATTAACAATAGTAAAAATTGGTTTACGTAATTGATAAGGAGCATCATCACCAAATTTTCCATTAACTTCGGTATATGTTGTTTCAACAATTGCTTCAGGCTGAACACCGAATATCGCTCTATCAAAAAGCTGCGTTCCAAATCCAGGTATTGCTAGTGAGCCACCAGTTTTTGGATCAACCCCGGGAATACTAATTCGCAGAAAAAATGAATTAGATATCCCACCCTCTTCTGGTGGTCGCCCTCGACCGTCTTTAGGATGACAAGCAATACAACTATTGTTGTTAAATGCCGGTCCCAACCCACTGTTAACTATTGCGGGAGCCGTTACAAAGTTCTGTTCGAATTCAGCATCACCAATTAAATGTCGAGCAACTCCTTCAGAGTCAAGATTTGACGCCGGGTTATCAAAAGCAGAGCTGCTTTGGACAAAAGCCGTGGTATCGCCACCAGAAAATTCATTATTAATCGCAATCACTTCGATATTTGAAAAAGGACTGTCGCCTGCTTGATTATAAGCAGTAATCGCAACATACAACATAGCCCCATCTTCCAGTATTGTAGAGATTTGTGTTTCAGCCCCAAGATCTATACTGTTAATTGGTCCTGTAGGATTCGGCATCGGGTAAGGGAGCCAATGTAACCGATATCCATCGGAATTACCTACTGGCAACCAACTAACATTAACCTGTTGACCCTTTATTGAATAAATAACGACAGGCGCCGCCGGTGCCACGGCTAACACATTTGCGCAAAATATAAATATAAAAAAACTAGATAAAAAATAATATTTCATAATTGGATAATTAGACAGAAAAAACAGCTGCTTGTAGCTTGTGTATTATATTTCTATTGTAAAGACCGAAAGTGTCACACTAACCAACCACTAGCCACAAAGGGAGGTTGTCTGATAAAACCCCGGAGGAAACTGTTTTTATAACCCTGCAAATCACAATTGCTCTTGACATTTTTCTTCTTAATTTGACATAGCTCGACTCAACGTCGAAACGCAGCCCTTTCGTACTTCACCGCAAAACGGTGGCTACCTAGATTTAGCCAATAGCAACTTTAATTTATTCTTCATAAATAACATTTTTATTATGTTACCATATTTAATAGTAATGATAATGATTGTTATTATTACTATTATTAGTATAACAAATTATATTAGTGAGGCAAAGTGGTCACCTTTTTATTTTTCTTACCATTAATCTGGGCAGAGCACATAAATTACCTGCCGACTTTCAATCTGTAAAAACCGCTTTTCTTAGCCAATTATCAATCGACATCAACAATAAATTTTACTTTCAATTTGATGCTAATGAGAATATGTATTATTATTATTCGCATTATACAAATAAAATTACAGCGTATCGCTATCGTTGATAATTTTTCGAATATTCTCTCTTTGTTGGAGGCAATAGCATGACAGTTGCAGTTATAAATCGACCGAATATCGGTTCATCAGGAGCAATTGAGATTATAGACGGCAGTGAATTTATAGGATTCGGCTCTGGCGGGTTCGGTGACGATGACTTTCTTTTCATCGGCGATGAGGTGGACAATATCATTCAAGCCGATTTTGGCAATGACGAGCTCGAAGGTGGGGGTGGTAACGATATATTACAGGGCGGAGCCGGAAACGATATTCTTGATGGCGACTCCGGCAATGACGATCTGGATGGGCAAAGTGGTACTGACAAATTATTTGGTGGTTTAGGTGATGATATCCTGCGCGCTGGTGGAGGGCATGATCAACTGCATGGCGATCTTGGCAATGACACCTTTGGTTTTTACGATTCTGGATTTTTCCGGGTACTCGATTTTACGCCTGGAGAAGACCGATTATTTTTTGACGCTGCATCATTAGGCATCAACAGCTATGATGAGCTCGTTTCATTTGTAACCGTTACAAGCGAAAGTGAAGAAAGCCTAAAAGTTGAGTTTGGCCCGAATGCCTGGATTGATTTTGTCGGTATTCAGCTTATTGATATATCACCTGACATGATAGTTTTTGAAATATAACGATTTAGGACACCTTAATAAAAACTGCTGAGCGGCCATCTGGCTGCTCGCTACGAATTCACGAATACCCTTTAGTTTTTATACAAGACAGTCTTATCCTTTGAACGAATAACTTGATCGTATTCTAGATATCACCTAACTAAGGATTTAGATAAAAAGCTAGGAGGTTGCCAGAGAGTTCAGAAATTAAAATTTTTAACACAATATATAGATCCAATTTGGTTGAATTAACTATATATTGAGGCTAATTTTATATATTTTCTATTCTCGGACAGCCTCCTAGTGGATGCATTTTTTGAAATGAAATTATCGTGCTTTCACTAGATCATATAAGCACATGAATAGAATATTAACTATAAATTGGAGCAAAACTACTTTGAAAACCCAAACTAAGTTTATAATTATGGGCCTTGGCATGTTTTTGACATTATTTGCGCGGGCAGAATCACCAGCGACACCAACGTTATATGTTTCTCCAGATGGACCGCAAGTACATTTTTATTGGGATGAAGTGCCTGGAGCTGAAAATTATACTCTCCTTGCATCTGACCTTGCTAGTGGTGCTCTTTTTGGTGAATTTGATATGGGCAGCTCAAGCCGTATCAGTGCAACGCTACCAGCAGGAAGCAGTTTCTTTGTTTCTGTCCGTGCGGAAAACACGGATGGTTTTAGCGCCTATTCAATTCCACGACAACTCGTCGTTTCGGCTGATGCCAGTACACCTACCACAGAACAGGTGATTCAGAACTATGCTAGCAATGTGATCTACAACACCTACCGTGATCTGGCGGAACGTGCAGAAAAACTCAACACCGCGGTAGTTAAATTACGATTTGAAACAAATGACAATAATCTTTCTATAGCTCAACAACAGTGGGTTAGTACGCGACGCCCCTGGGAACAATCAGAAGCATTTTTATTCGGTCCGGTTGACACCGCAGGATTAGATCCAGCGATGGATAGCTGGCCTGTGAATTCGACTGATTTACAAAATCTACTGGATGGTGACGCCTCATTAACCATTGAAGCAGCGAGTGCATTCAGTGATGATTTGAAAGGTTTCCATGTTATAGAATTTCTGTTATTTGGAACAGATGGAAGTAAAACAAGCGCGGAATTCACAGAAAGAGAATTAATGTACTTAGGAGCAGTGACAAATGTATTGGCTAATGATACCCAAAGATTAGCGCAAGGCTGGAATCCAAATGATGGAAATTTTCTTGCGGAATTTTCTCAGGCAGGTAACGGTAGTTCGATATACACAAGTCAAACTGCAGCACTTCAAGAAATGATTGAAGGTATGATTGGCATTGCCGGTGAATTAGCAAGTGTAAAGCTTGAGGATCCAACAAGATTAAGAGATGCCACACTGGTTGAATCGCAATTTAGCTTTAATTCACGCGCCGATTTTATGGATAACGTCCGGTCAATTCGAAATGCCTATACCGGAAATTATTTATTGTCTGAAGGACCCGGTTTAAATGCTTTAGTCAAGTCAATTAATCCAGCTTTGGATGAAACAATCAACAACCAAATTGAAACAGCTATTGCAGCGATTAATGAGATTCCTCAACCATTTGCCGAAGCGATTTTGACAAGTCCTGACGATGTGCAGACAGCCATAGATGCAGTAAATGCACTCCTAGTAACATTGTCGAATCAATTGTCACCTTTAGCAAAATGATCAATTGAGAGCCAGGATTTCCCATTAAGTAATTTAATGGGAAATTCAAATGAATTTTTTATCTGAAAGTTTATTAATTAGTCGGCCCAGATAAAACTTTAGCAGCATAAATTTAACGCTTACTCTCCGTTATTACGCGCATCGCACCCGTTTCCTCATTGGCTTTGATGTCTAAAGCAAATTGCTTTGCACCAGTCACCCATCTGGATTAAAACAAGCATCTTATTTTGCATGCAGGCCCATAGGCTAGCCTTTTTTGATATCTTGGTATCCCACATAGCCTTCAGTACAAAACCGTGCCCAAAATATTTTCACAGTGCCTATGGTTCAGCTTTAGCTGCCTAGACCTTAAGTAGCTCATGGCTTGAGCGAAACGTAAATAACAATCGTCTACTGTGATATTCAATCAGAGTAATAGCTTTACTCCTCCTTTTCTGGTGTATCACCTTAGATGCGGCGGAAAATTACTATGGCCATTCCAGTTACAATCAGTTTTATCCAGTCTTTCATAAATAAATAGAGACCTTTGCAAAACACGCTCGTTAAGGTTTAAGCCTAAGGTAATGCAGTTTTTTACTGCAAATTCCGTATTTTCAGCCGATTTTAATCAAATAAACTGAATAAATATCGTCCTTTATTGCCATTTGCTGCTTAAAA
>JAJFJG010000188.1 GCA_021774265.1 Nitrosomonas sp. | reverse complement strand
GCAAAACGTGTGCCGCGGTAATCAGCTTCTTCAAGCTTATGTCTTTGAATCATCGTACCCATCGCGCCATCAAGGATTAAAATGCGACGGGGAAATATTTCTTCCAGTAAAGTTGTACGAGGATTTTTATTCATAAATAGTGATTCTCCTTAAGTTTAGCGTGGCACCATTATACCTCACCATCAATTTTGCACCGTCAAACGAAAAGACTCATAGCTACGGATAAAGCAAATACAATTGGTAACCCGTGGCATTTAATTTGCCACTATTATAATCAACTCTTATATTTATTTCATGATTTGGATCAATGGCTTGCATAGACGCAGCATTCTTACCCAAATAATCGTCAGCATAAAAAATACGGCTCGCAATTGATTTTCCTTGCGTATCCGTCAATGATAGTTTGAGTGCAGGTAATACCTGAGGAAATGACGCATAATTACGGATAGTTGCCGTCATGGTTGATTCATTTTGACGCACTGAGTTTGCATATAATCCCGAAGACTCAATACTTAACAGCGTGATATCTTGCGGATATGGCACAGTACAATTCAGAATAGCACAATAAGACTTCAACAGCGAATTGGCAGCCGGTACAGCTACTGCTATGTCCACCCTATAAAAATAAACAGCCTGCCCTATCAACAAAAATATTAAAGCACAATTAGCGAAAACCCATCTAAGGTTCAGCTTTTCTTTGGCCGGCATTGAGTCGAAGACGTCATCATCATAGACTGCAGTATTTTTTTCTGAGAAATAATTAAGATCCGGCTGTATGATTAGTGTCTCATCAAAACCATTGGCTCCTACTCTGCTTTTTACCGCCGTTGAAGTTTCATAGAAGACCCGGGGGCTTACTTTTGAAGAACCGTCAATTTCTGATTCTTCAACCGTAAGTAACGTAGCAAAACTATTAAAAACATGGTGACATTGACCACAACGCACATCCCCACTGTGTGCCTCTAATTGTTGCGAAGTCACACGAAAAGTGGTACTACATTCAGGACAAAGCGTTACCAACGCCATAGCATTAGATACATATTTTTGTCCCAGTCAGCAACACCCACCCTTCTTGCTCCTCTGCAATTCGCATATTAAACCACTGTCGATACATTGTGAGCACCTCATCTGCTTGCGCTTCAAGAATCCCAGACAATATAATACGCCCGCCACTACGTGCTGCATTCGCCAGAATAGGCGCAAGCATAATTAACGGATTGGCCAATATGTTTGCCACCACTATGTCCACCGACTTTGACACGCTGGCATCAAGCCCCCTGTGTGTGGAAGCAAAATGTATTTTTGAAAAATCACACGTATTTCGCGCAGCATTTTCATGACTTGCTGTGACAGCATGTTCATCAATATCGACGCCCACAACATGACTCGCACCCAGTTTAAGCGCTGCAATCGCTAGAATGCCGGAACCACAGCCATAATCAATCACTGAATCATTAGGTTGAAGATTTTTATCCAACCAGGAAAGGCACAGTTTTGTTGTCGGGTGACTGCCCGTACCAAAAGCTAACCCAGGATCCAATATCAAATTAATAGCAGACGAATCTGGCGCCTCATGCCAAGTTGGAACAATCCATAGACGAGATGATATTTGAATTGGATCGAACTGTGATTGAGTCAAACGCACCCAATCTTGCTCTTCCACATTGACCACCCGACAACGTGGCTGATTAGGCAATTCAGCAGCCCGTGTAACCGCCTGCATAATTGCGGGAATATTCACACCCTGAGGAAAAAGAGCAGTAACCTCGGCATCCCGCCATATTTCTCCTGTGGGCGAGCCGGGCTCACCAAACAGGATTTGTTCCTCCGACGTGCCCTCCGCCGCATCATGGATGTCAACCGATAAAGCTTTTTGTTCAAACAACGCATCACTTAAAATCTCAGCATGCGCCGCATCAATTTCGATGGTAAGTGAAACCCAAGACATGTTTAGATCACCAACTATCTGAATAAAAAAATTATTAATACGCTATTTAGTCGCCTTGTTATGCAATTCAAGTTTCTGCTCAAGAAAATGTATCGATACCCCCGCATTTAAGAATGACAAATCAGAAAGCAGATCAAGGTGCAGCGGTATATTAGTCTTAATACCATTAATCACCATTTCAGAAAGCGCAATCCGCATACGCGCCATGGCTTGGTCACGGGTATCACCATAAGTAATGATCTTACCTATCATCGAATCATAATAAGGCGGCACCATATAGTTATGGTAGACATGAGAATCAACCCGAACACCTGGGCCACCTGGAGCATGATACTGCGTAATTCGACCAGCTGATGGCGTTAATTTATAAGCATCTTCCGCGTTAATTCGGCATTCAATCGAGTGCCCCTTAATCACAATATCATCTTGCTTAAATGGCAGTTTATTACCTGCGGCAACGTCAATTTGCGCCTGCACCAAATCGATACCTGTCACTGCTTCAGTTACCGGATGCTCAACCTGCAAACGCGTATTCATCTCAATAAAATAAAACTCATTATTTTCATACAGGAATTCAAATGTTCCAACACCACGATATTTAATTCGACGACAAGCATCAACACAACGCGACCCTATTTTGCTGCGTAATTTAGTGGTAATGCCTGGCGCGGGCGCTTCTTCTAAAATTTTCTGATGACGACGCTGCAATGAACAGTCACGCTCGCCCAAATGCACCCCGTTACCATACTCATCAATAAGCAGTTGAAATTCTATGTGACGAGGGTTTTCTAAATATTTTTCGGCATAAACAATAGGGTTACCAAATGCTGCTTGCGCCTCATTGCGAGTCATGATCACCGCATTAGATAATGCAGCTTCAGTATGAACTACGCGCATACCGCGTCCACCACCGCCACCTGCTGCTTTAATAATGACGGGGTAACCAATATCACGAACAATTTCTCTGACTTCTTCAATCGACTCAGGCAGCGCGCCCTCTGAACCAGGCACACAAGGCACCCCAGCCTTTTTCATCGCATTTTTAGCGCTGACTTTATCACCCATCAAACGAATACTGTCTGGACGTGGCCCAATGAACACAAAACCACTTTCCTCAACACGCTCAGCAAAATCGGCGTTCTCAGAAAGAAAACCATAGCCTGGGTGAATCGCCTGAGCATCGGTTACCTCAGCCGCACTAATGATTGCAGGGATATTAAGATAGCTCAACGCCGACGCAGCCGGACCAATACATACCGACTCATCCGCTAGCATGACATACTTGGCTTCTGCATCCGCTTCAGAATAAACTGCGACAGTTTTGATACCCATAGCACGGCAAGCACGCTGAACACGTAAAGCAATTTCGCCTCGATTGGCGATCAAAATTTTCTCAAACATATGACTCAAGGCACCTTATTTGTGACCTCGAAGAGATCATCTTCTACCAACAAAATTACTCGACGATGAACAATGGCTCGCCATACTCAACAGGCTGCCCGTTCTCCACTAGAATAGCTTTAATAACACCGGCTTTATCAGACTCAATTTCGTTAAGTAATTTCATTGCCTCAATAATGCACAATGTATCACCCGATTTAACCGTTTGCCCAACCTCAGCAAATGGATTTGCGCCCGGTGAAGAAGAACGATAAAACGTACCTACCATCGGTGACTTAACTATATGTCCATCCGGCAATGTTGCCTTATCTGAATCAGCCGACGTTGCAGGTGTGGCTATAGGCACATCCTGGTGAACCGGCGCTGCTGCCACTGCATGATGCTGCATCACTGGTGGTATAGCAGCACACCCCTGCATCCCAGGCCCAGACTTACTGATACGAATGGTTTCCTCAGCCTCAGTTATTTCTAACTCAGCAATACCTGACTCTTCAACTAACTCAATTAATTTCTTGATTTTTCTTAAATCCATATCCAATCCTCCGAGGCTATGCCTCGTTCTTAGGCAACGCTACAACCCGAATTAACAAATATTCGCAACTCAACACATAAAAACAATATCCGTGTAACCACGATAAAATTTCGTCACAATAAAAGCAGAACTCAAACGAAAACAAATTAACAACACACAACCTAAGTAGCAGATAAACCTATCTACATATGGCGAATTTTATATTTCTATCGTGAAGTTAACGCATATTCTAGCGCTAACACATAACCCTTTGCACCCAAACCGCTAATGACGCCAACTGCTAAATCTGAAAAATATGATTTTTTCCGAAAAGACTCACGAGAAAAAACATTAGAAAGGTGAATTTCAATAAAAGGCACCTTAACCGCGGCCAATGCATCTCGCAAAGCCACACTAGTATGTGTAAATGCTGCCGGATTAATGATAATAAAATTAGTCCCGTCACTCATTGTTAATTGAATTCTATTAACCAACTCAGCTTCAGCATTACTCTGACAAGCTTCTAATTTAACTCCAACTTTCCCTGCCAATTGAATTAAATTTCTGTTAATATCATCAAGTGTTTCGCTACCGTAAATGTCCGGTTCACGCATACCTAAAAGATTCAAATTTGGCCCATGAACAACCAAGATTTTTTTCGTTTTTGTATTCTCAAAACTCATAGCATCATTATCTACCTTTACAAAGACAATGTACAGATTTTTGAAGACATTCGCCGAACTTAAACGAAAGTTTTTGGGGAAATGTCAAGACGACGTCTATCTATAAAAAATAAACTAAAGATTCACTAAATAATTTTATCTCACTGAAGTAGTTCCCCTTAGCTGTACAACCTGAAGATATATTAAGCTCTAACATGGTTGGTTAATCAAGCTCATGCAGCTTGAGGAATTGCATGTTTCTGATAGTAAACTTCATCTGGCGTTAGATCATCAAGACTTTGATGAAAACGTT
>JAJFJG010000187.1 GCA_021774265.1 Nitrosomonas sp. | reverse complement strand
TGCTACTTCCGTTTACATTCCATAGCCCATGGATTCTTCTCGTCCACTTCTTTTAATACCATGGAAATAATCCTAATTCTTTTAACAGCCATAATCGCGAGACTACTTAGTCATTTAGGGACTGTCAAGACAATTAGGTATTGACAGATTTTGCGCTTAAATCGCTTGCTCACTTCCTTGCTCTTTTCCAAGGCCTCCATCATCACTAACTTGCGCTAATGAAGATATGTCTGGTAAAACTTTTTGTTTACGTCTCGCATTATGAAATGACAGTCCCGTCCCCGCGGGAACAAGTCTTCCAACGATTACATTTTCTTTTAAGCCACGCAAGTCATCTTTCTTACCCATAATAGCTGCTTCTGTTAGCACTCTTGTTGTTTCCTGGAATGAAGCTGCTGATATAAATGAATCAGTCGATAATGAAGCTTTTGTGATACCTAGCAACATAAATTCATAAGTTGCTGGAAATTTCTTTTCAGCAATTAATCGTTCATTTTCCACAAGGAGATCCGCTTTTTCAACCTGCTCACCCGGAATAAAGTTTGAGTCGCCAGCACTAACGACCTGCACTCTACGTAACATCTGACGAACAATAACTTCAATATGTTTATCATTGATTTTAACACCTTGTAATCGATAAACATCTTGAACTTCGTCGGTAATATAACGCGCTAATGCTTCAACACCTTGCAATCGCAAAATATCACGAGGATCAGCTGGACCATCAACGATGCTCTCACCCTTATTAACTACTTGACCATCATGAGCCATCACATGTTTATCTTTGGTTATCAGATATTCATTCGCCACACCTTCCATATCAGTAATAACTAAACGTTGTTTACCTTTAGTATCTTTACCAAATGACACTGTTCCTGTAACCTCCGCTAATAATCCAGCGTCTTTTGGCGCCCTAGCTTCAAACAATTCTGCTACACGCGGCAAGCCTCCTGTAATATCACGAGTTTTTGAAGTTTCTTGTGGAATTCTTGCAAGCACCTCACCCACACTAACTTCCTGCCCATCACGTACGGTAATAATGGACCCGATTTGGAATGTAATACTCACAGGCAAATCATTTCCTGCGATTTTAATTTCATTTCCTTCATCATCAAGGAATTTAACAAGTGGACGAACCCCTTTTGATTGAGCAGTTCCACGTCGTTTTGGATCAATAACAACTAAAGTAGACAAACCTGTCACTTCGTCAATCTGCTTAGCTACCGTTGTGCCTTCTTCAACATTCTCAAAACGCACTTTACCCTTAAACTCGGTAATAATGGGACGAGTATGGGGATCCCAGGTCGTCAACACCTGTCCTGCTTTAACGCTATCACCATCACGTACTAATAGTGTTGCACCATATGGTGCTTTGTGGCGTTCTCTTTCGCGGTTATTTTCATCATAAATCACGACTTCACCACTACGTGAAATGGCTATCAGTTCATTTTGAGCATTCGTTACATAACGCATGTTTGATGAGTAATGCACAACACCATTGGATTTACTTTCAACTTTACTAGCAACGGCTGTACGTGATGCTGCGCCACCAATATGAAATGTGCGCATTGTTAGCTGTGTGCCCGGCTCACCAATCGACTGAGCGGCTATTACACCCACCGCTTCACCTACATTTACTGGCGTTCCACGCCCCAAATCACGTCCATAGCACTTAGCACATAACCCATATCTAGTTTCACAAGTTAGCGGCGTTCGCACCTTTACCTCATCAATTCCTAGCGCCTCAATGGTGTCCACAGCCTCTTCATCTAGTAAAGTGCCCGATGGAAACACCACTTTTTGATTTTCAAGATTAATGACATCATTTATCACAACGCGCCCAAGAATTCGTTCCCGTAGTGCTTCAATGATTTCACCACCTTCGACTAGCGCCTTCATAATGACGCCATTATCAGTATTACAGTCATTTTCTGTCACAACTAGATCTTGAGTCACATCAACTAAGCGACGCGTCAGATAACCAGAGTTCGCTGTTTTGAGAGCGGTATCCGCGAGTCCCTTACGAGCACCATGCGTTGAAATAAAGTACTGCAAAACATTCAGCCCTTCACGGAAGTTTGCGGTAATCGGTGTTTCAATAATTGAACCATCCGGCTTCGCCATCAATCCTCGCATACCAGACAATTGACGAATCTGTGCTGCAGAACCACGCGCACCAGAATCAGCCATCATGTAAATGGAATTGAATGATTCTTGCATCAAATCATTTCCATTTTTATCTTTCTTAATTTCACCAGTAACCTGATCACGTATTGGCTCAACACCGAGTTGATCCATCATTGCCTTAGCAACCTGATCGCCCGCTCGCCCCCAAATATCAACCACCTTATTATAGCGTTCACCTTGCGTTACTAGACCCGATGTATATTGCATTTCGATTTCTTTAACTTCAGCCTCAGCAGCTCCGATTAAGGCGCCTTTTTGCGATGGTGTTACCATATCATCCGAACAAATGGAAATACCAGCGCGCGTCGCATACGTGAATCCGGAATACATTAATTTATCTGCAAAAATAACTGTTTCACGAAGACCGCAACGTCTAAAGCTCGCATTTATAAGCTTTGAAATTTCTTTCTTCTTTAACGCTTTATTAAGTAGTGTAAACGGCAGTCCTTCTGGAAAGATTTCAAATAATAGCGCACGACCTACAGTTGTTTCATAACGCGTAATTTTTTCAGTACGCTCGCCTTCTTCATTCAACTCAAACTCTTTGATCCGTGTAATTATTTTGGCATTAAGTTCTACATTACGAGTCTCATAGGCACGTGATATCTCGCCAACATTAGGGAACATCATACCTTCGCCTTTGGCGCCAATTTTCTCACGCGTCGCATTATATAAACCAAGCACAATATCTTGCGACGGCACAATAATCGGTTCGCCATTTGCCGGTGATAAGACATTATTCGTTGACAACATGAGTGTACGACATTCCATTTGCGCTTCCAGTGAGAGCGGCACATGAACGGCCATTTGATCACCATCAAAGTCAGCATTAAAAGCGGCGCAAACTAAAGGGTGCAGCTGTATCGCTTTACCTTCAATCAGCACCGGCTCAAAAGCCTGAATACCCAAACGATGCAGCGTTGGCGCGCGATTAAGCATTACTGGATGCTCACGAATCACATCTTCAAGAATATCCCATACCACAGGTGTTTCATTTTCTACTTCTCGCTTAGCCGCCTTAATAGTACTTGCAATACCCATGATTTCCAATTTATTAAAAATAAATGGTTTGAATAACTCAAGCGCCATTTTCTTTGGCAAACCACATTGGTGAAGTTTTAATTGCGGACCGACAACAATAACCGAACGACCAGAATAATCGACACGTTTACCCAACAAATTCTGTCGGAAACGACCACCTTTACCTTTGATCATATCTGCCAATGATTTTAGTGCACGTTTATTTGCACCAGTCATTGCTTTTCCTCTACGACCATTATCTAACAATGAATCCACAGCTTCTTGCAACATACGTTTTTCATTGCGAACTATAATCTCTGGTGCTTTTAATTCAAGCAGTCGTTTCAAACGATTGTTACGATTAATGACGCGGCGATAAAGATCATTCAGATCAGATGTAGCAAACCGACCGCCATCCAATGGAACAAGTGGACGCAATTCTGGGGGCAATACCGGCAACACTGCCAAAATCATCCATGTTGGTTTAATACCTGATTTATTGAAAGCCTCCAGCACTTTTAAGCGTTTGGAGATTTTCTTCATTTTAGTTTCAGAACCCGTACTTTCCATTTCGCGGCGTAGATTCTCAATTTCAACATTGACATCCAGATTACTGAGTAGATCTCTAACACCTTCAGCACCCATACAAGCACTAAATTCATCACCAAATTCTTCGGTCTTTGCCAAATAATCATCTTCAGTCAGTAATTGACCACGAATCAGTGGTGTCATGCCTGGCTCTGTTACGACATAGGCTTCAAAATAAAGTACTCGCTCAATGTCACGTAGCGTCATATCCAAGACCATACCCAATCTTGAAGGTAATGACTTTAGGAACCAAATATGTGCAACAGGTGAAGCCAACTCTACATGGCCCATGCGCTCGCGGCGTACTTTAGACAATGTCACCTCTAC
This sequence comes from Nitrosomonas sp., assembly GCA_021774265.1. GTDB lineage: Bacteria > Pseudomonadota > Gammaproteobacteria > Burkholderiales > Nitrosomonadaceae > Nitrosomonas. The sequence goes on along the minus strand of JAJFJG010000187.1, from coordinate 8,445 downwards.
GCCGCATTTTTCACAAATCACACCGCGATGCTTTAAACGCTTATATTTACCACAGAGACACTCATAGTCTTTTACTGGACCAAAAATTTTGGCGCAGAAAAGACCATCTCTTTCTGGCTTAAATGTTCGATAATTAATAGTTTCTGGTTTTTTTACTTCACCATACGACCATGAACGTATTTTTTCTGGGGAAGCCAGCCCGATCTTAATTGAATCGAACTCTTCTTTATGAGTAACCTGTTTGAATAGATCTAGCAGTGCTTTCATTCATCACTCCTGTTAATCAGGTGAAAATACAACAAATTATTATTTTGGGACTTTAGCTAATGGGTCGATTATGATTGATCCAAATCGATATCCATACCCAACGACCGGATCTCTTTCACAAGGACATTAAACGATTCTGGCATACCAGCATCAATCTTATGGTCGCCTTTAACAATGCTTTCATATACTTTCGTACGTCCATTCACATCATCAGATTTGACGGTTAACATTTCTTGAAGTGTATAAGCTGCACCATATGCTTCTAACGCCCACACTTCCATCTCACCAAAACGTTGGCCACCAAATTGCGCTTTACCACCAAGTGGTTGCTGTGTTACCAAACTATAAGGACCAGTCGAACGAGCATGCATTTTATCGTCCACCAGATGATGTAACTTCAGAACGTGCATATAACCAACAGTTACGGGGCGATCGAAAGGTTCACCTGTTCTTCCGTCATTCAAGGTTATTTGACCTGATCTTGGCATATCTGCCAGCTCAAGCATGTCTTTAATTTCATCTTCCGTTGCGCCATCAAATACTGGCGTTGCAAATGGAACGCCATTAGTCAAGTTCTTAGCAAGAGTTAAAATCTCTTCATCGGAATGACTGGAGAGATCCTCTTGCCTTCCACTATTATTATAGATTTTTTCTAGAAAAGCTCTAATTTCAGAGCGCTTCTTTTCTGTACGCAACATCTCATTTATCTTGATACCCAAACCTTTTGCAGCCCATCCCAAATGAACCTCTAGAATTTGCCCAACATTCATTCTTGACGGCACACCTAAAGGATTAAGTACGACATCAACTGGCGTTCCATCATCCATATAAGGCATATCTTCTAATGGTACAATTTTTGATATCACACCTTTATTACCATGCCTTCCTGCCATCTTGTCGCCTGGTTGCAAACGACGTTTAACTGCAATATAAATCTTAACCATTTTCTGTACACCAGGCGGCAGCTCATCACCCTGAGTGAGTTTTTTCTTTTTCTCATCAAATGCCGCATCAAATTCTTTACGCTTCTGTGCGATACTTTCTTTGACCTGTTCAAGCTGAACACTCGCTTCTTCATCTGCCAAACGAATATCAAACCAATAATGCGGGTCAAAACTATCTAGGTATTCTTTTGTAATAACGGTGCCTTTGGTCAACTTCTGTGGACCACCCGTAACTTTTTTATCAATGAGCAAGCGCTCAATTCTTTCAAATGCATCAATCTCAACAATCCGCATTTGATCTGCCATATCTTTCTTATAACGTAACAGCTCATCATCAACTATCTGTTGTGCACGCTTATCACGCTCTATACCTTCGCGTGTAAATACTTGCACGTCTATGACTGTGCCGGCAATACCAGATGGGACTCGCAATGAAGTATCTTTTACATCGGATGCTTTTTCACCAAAAATTGCGCGCAAAAGCTTCTCTTCAGGTGTCAGTTGCGTCTCACCTTTTGGGGTAACCTTGCCAACCAAGACATCTCCAGCTTCAACTTCTGCCCCTATGTACACGATACCTGACTCATCAAGACGTCCAAGTTGTTGCTCTGATAAATTTGGAATATCTCCAGTTATCTCCTCGGTTCCTAATTTAGTATCACGACTAACCACCGACATTTCTTCGATATGAATAGAGGTAAAACGATCTTCTGCAACAACACGCTCAGAAATTAAAATAGAATCTTCAAAGTTATAACCGTTCCATGGCATAAATGCCACCATCATATTCTGCCCTAAGGCTAGCTCGCCCATATCTGTTGATGCACCATCCGCGATCACATCATCGCATGCAATATAATCTCCGATTTTAACTAATGGATGCTGATTAATATTGGTATTCTGGTTCGATCGGGTATATTTAATCAGGTTGTAAATATCTACACCGACTTCGCCTGCCTGTGCCTCATCATCATGCACTCGTACAACAATCCGGCCTGCATCCACATAATCAACAATTCCACCTCTTACCGCTCTAACTGTTGTACCTGAATGTATGGCAACAACACGCTCAATACCTGTACCGACCAATGGTTTTTCTGCACGTAAACATGGCACTGCTTGTCGCTGCATGTTTGAACCCATCAGTGCTCTGTTAGCATCATCATGCTCCAAGAAGGGTATTAATGATGCAGCTACCGACACAATTTGGGCTGGTGCCACATCGACATAATCAATGCGATCAGGCGAAGACAAGGTAAACTCATTTTTTTGTCTACAAGACACGATATCGCTAGTAAATGTTCCCTGTTTATCCAGTTCAGCATTTGCTTGAGCGATCATAAATTGACCTTCTTCAATTGCAGACAAATAAATTACTTCATCAGTCACCTTGCCATTATTAACTTTTATGTAGGGCGTCTCGATAAAACCATACTCATTGGTTTGTGCATACAGTGCTAACGAGTTTATCAGCCCAATATTTGGGCCTTCAGGCGTTTCAATCGGACACACACGACCATAATGAGTTGGGTGCACATCACGCACTTCAAAACCAGCGCGCTCTCTTGTTAAACCACCAGGCCCCAGCGCAGAGATACGTCGCTTATGCGTTATTTCAGATAGAGGGTTGGTCTGATCCATAAACTGCGATAATTGGCTTGAGCCGAAGAACTCTCTAGCTGCAGCTGAAACTGGCTTCGCATTGATCAGATCGTGCGGCATTAAGTTTTCTGATTCTGCTTGACTTAAACGTTCTTTAACTGCCCTTTCAACACGCACAAGTCCTGACCTAAATTGATTCTCAGCAAGCTCACCTACCGAGCGAACGCGGCGATTTCCTAAGTGATCAATATCATCAATTTCACCACGCCCATTACGCAGTTCAACCAATATTTTAATTACCGCCAGAATGTCCTCATTTGAAAGTGTCAAAGGTCCTGTAAGCTCTTCTCGCCCCACCCGACGATTAAATTTCATTCTTCCCACAACCGATAGATCATACCGATCAGAAGAATAAAACAACCCTCCAAACAGCGACTTGACAGCTTCTTCAGTTGGCGGCTCACCAGGTCGCATCATGCGGTATATGGCAACTTGCGCTGACAACTCATCAACTGTCTCATCTATTCTTAATGTCTGAGAAATATACGCGCCATGATTCAAATCATTGACATAAAGTGTATTAATCTTATCGACACCCACTTCAAGCAGCTTCTCTAGCGTAACTTCAGTTATTTCTTCATTAACTAATGCAATGACTTCTCCCGTATTTTTATCTATTACATTATGAGAAAGAATTTTCCCTAATAAAAAATCTTCAGGTACCAGCAGCTTATTAATTTCTTCTTGTTGTAACTCACGTACATGTTTTGCAGTTATCCGTTTATTTTTTTCTACAATTAGCTTGCCACTTGATGTTGCAATATCAAAAGCCGCCACCTCGCCGCGTAAACGTTCTGGAACAAGTTCAAATAGAATGCCTGTTTTAGTAAAACTGAAACAATCAAACATGAAGAATTCAGACAATATCTCTTCAGACGTCGATCCAATTGCCTTTAACAATGTAGTTACAGGCATCTTACGGCGACGATCTATTCGGAAATAAAGACAGTCTTTCGGGTCAAATTCAAAATCAAGCCATGACCCACGATAAGGAATAATCCTTGCGGAAAACAGCAACTTGCCTGATGAATGTGTTTTACCTCTATCGTGCTCAAAAAATACGCCAGGAGAACGGTGCAATTGCGACACTATGACTCGCTCAGTACCATTAATGACAAACGAGCCTGTATCGGTCATCAATGGAATTTCTCCCATATAAACCTCTTGCTCTTTAACTTCCTTCACCGTAGGTTTAGAAGTTTCCTTCTCCATGATAGTTAATCTAACTTTGGCCCGTAGTGGTGACGCGTAAGTCAGTCCCCGTTGCTGACATTCTTTGACATCAAAGACAGGGGTTCCAAGTGAATAACTGATAAAATCTAGGCGCGCATTCTTAGAATGACTTTCAATAGGAAATATCGAGTTAAATGCAGCTTGTAGCCCTTGGTTATCACGTTTATTGGGTACAATTTTTTGTTGCAAAAAAGCAGCGTATGATTCGAGCTGTGTGGCGAGAAGAAATGGGATTGGCAAAATACTAGCTCGTTTTGCAAAACTCTTTCGGATACGTTTTTTCTCGGTGAACGAATAGCTCATGAAATTTCTCCGGGAGAAGAATACAGAAGATTGTCGATTATTAGAAATTAATTTCTAATTACAGCAGTTATTTTTTACGATGTTTCTTATAGTAAAAACATCAAAGGCTGGCAACTTCTATAAGCTAACCAGCCATGGTAATAACATTAATTGCTATTTAACTTCGCAGGTAGCGCCAGCTTCAGTCAATTGTTTCTGAATTGCTTCAGCATCATCTTTCGCAACGCCTTCTTTAATTGCCTTCGGCGCACCATCAACCAGATCTTTTGCTTCTTTCAATCCTAACCCCGTCACTGCACGCACCACCTTAATTACGTTAACTTTACTTGCACCTGCTGCTGTCAACATAACGGTAAATTCTGTTTGTTCTGCGGCACCGTCACTGCCACCTGCTGCAGGCGCAGCAACAGCAACTGCAGCAGCAGCCGCTGACACACCAAACTTTTCTTCCATCTCTTTAATTAATTCTGATAGTTCCAACACAGTCATATTTGCTACCGCGTCTAATAATTCTTCTTTTGATACAGCCATTATTTTCTCCTAGTAAATTATATTCTGGTTATTAATATATTTTAAAACAGTTCATACAGTTTATTTTTGGTCACGTACAGCTGCCAAACCTCTTACAAATCGAGTTGGCACCTCATTAAGTGTTTGAGCAAATTTCGTAATTGGCGCCTGCATTGTTCCTAACAATTTAGACAACAACTCTTCACGACTAGGTAACACAGCAAGCGCAGCAATATCATTTGTAGACATAAGCTTACCGCCCATAGCTCCAATTTTTATTACTAACTTATCATTCAACTTAGAAAACTCATGAAGCACTTTTGCTGCTTTTACTGGATCGGACCCAATACCGTATGCGAGCGGCCCCACCATATGCTCAGCAAGGCTCGCATAAGGTGTGTCCGCCACTGCACGGCGCACTAAAGTATTTTTAAGTACGCGAAAATATACCCCTGATTCACGTGTTTTAGCTCTTAGTTGCGTCATTTGGCCAACCTCTAGCCCCCGATACTCTGCTATGATAATAGCTTCAGCTCCGGCTATCTTTGTACCAACCTCTGCTACTACAGCTTTTTTCTGCTCCAGATTTAGACTCAAGGCGCATTCTCCATCAGTTTATTTTGTATTGCGGACTACTACTCCCTATCTATGACCGCAACACCACGAACCGGCGACCTTAAACCAGGAAAACAATAATCCTGTTTTGGGCACACCATCTACGCTGGGCACTATTAAACTATTTACATGTATAATTAGATGTTTAAGCCTTAATTAGATTGGTTTCTTCTAGAGTAATTTCTTACATTACCCAATGCTTCCGATCCTTTAAGGTTCCCCAGCGGTCTTTGATAACTCACTGAATTAAATTATTTATTCAGCGACCCAAAGTTACATCATATTTGTTTGATCAACATGCAACCCAACACCCATTGTGCTCGATACGCATATCTTCTTGAGATAAACACCCTTAGAATTCGATGGTTTAGCTTTATTTAACGCCTCAACCAACGCCACTAAATTTTGTTTTAACGCATCAGTCTCAAAAGAGGCACGGCCTAGCGTGCAATGAATAATTCCTGCTTTATCAGTACGAAATTGTACTTGACCAGCTTTAGCATTTTTAACAGCTCCAGCTACATCTGGCGTCACAGTTCCTACTTTCGGATTTGGCATTAGTCCGCGCGGACCTAATATTTGTCCTAACTGCCCTACAATTCTCATCGCATCTGGACTCGCAATCACCACATCAAAGTTCAGGTTTCCAGCCTTTATGTCAGCAGCCAAATCATCAAATCCGACAACATCAGCACCAGCCTCTTGCGCCGCCTTTGCCTTGTCACCTTGTGCAAAAACTGCGATGCGCACTGTTTTCCCTGTTCCAAAAGGAAGCACAACTGAACCCCGAACTGTTTGGTCAGATTTTTTCGCGTCAACACCTAATTTAATTGCAACATCAACTGATTCGTCAAATTTTGCCGTTGCTGTTTCTTTAATAATATCCAGCGCATCGATTATTAAATATTGCTTATTGCGATCAGCTTTCTTCCTTATCTTCTCAAAGCGTTTAGATATTCGAGCCATTATTATTGCCCCTCCACTTCAATACCCATACTTCTAGCACTTCCTGCTACAGTACGTACGGCTGCATCCATATCTGCCGCTGTTAAATCTGGCATTTTTATTTTAGCAATTTCTTCCGCTTGCGCTCTGGTTAGTTTTCCAACTTTATCTATGTGAGGTCTTGCGCTACCACTACTCACTCCGGCCGCCTTTTTTATTAAAACAGAAGCGGGTGTTGTTTTCATGACGAACGTGAAGCTCTTGTCAGCATAAGCCGTTATTACAACGGGCACTGGCAAACCAGCCTCCAACTTCTGAGTTGCCGCATTAAATGCTTTACAAAACTCCATAATATTCAGCTGACGTTGACCCAACGCAGGACCGACTGGCGGGCTAGGATTAGCCTTGCCAGCTGGTATTTGCAATTTTATATAACCTATAATCTTTTTTGCCACTTCTATTCTCCTTTTGGGTGCATACGAGCTTTCAACACACTCTCCCCAATTTGGTTTTACTTACTTAAACTTTTTCAACCTGATTAAAATCTAACTCAACAGGCGTAGGTCGTCCGAAGATGGAAACCGACACTCTGAGTTTACTCTTATCATAATTAACATCTTCCACACTGCCATGAAAGTCTGTAAATGGACCATCTTTCACTCTTATTGCCTCACCAGCCTCAAATAGAACTTTTGGCTTCGGTTTTTCGATACCTTCTTGTATTTGATTAAGTATGTTTTGAACTTCTTTGGCACTAATCGGTGTGGGCTTCATTACCGAGCCTCCAACAAACCCTGTCACCTTATCGGTGTTCTTTACTAGATGCCATGACTCATCAGACATATCCATTTCAACCAAAACATACCCCGGAAAAAACTTTCTTTCACTGATACTTTTTTGACCAGATTTCATTTCAACTACTTCCTCGACCGGCACCAAAATTTCGCCGAAACTATCCTCCATTCCTGCGCGCGCTATGCGTTCAAGCAGAGCCCGTTGGACACTTTTTTCATATCCAGAATAAGCGTGCACTACATACCATTTCTTGCTCATCCTATCCTCGGAAGCATTGATCAGCCCTCTCTACCCATAATTAATTGCACTGATGACATTAGCGCCGCATCCACCAGCCATAAAAATAAAGCCATTGTTACAACAAAAGCAAAAACAACACCCGAAGTTTGCAGAGTCTCTTTACGCGTTGGCCAAACAACCTTTTTTGTTTCGTCTACCGCTTCTCCACAAAAGACATAAAACTCCTTACCTTGTGTAGTAAACCATGCCGTACCTACTGCCAGGACCAAACCTAGCAATACCGAAAGCACTCGAACTACCATGGCGCTATCATGCATATAGATAAAGCCAGTAATACCTGCCGCAATAAATAAGAACGCCAGACTAAGTTTAACCTTGTTCACTTTAAATACTCCAACTCGTTACTTTCTCGTCACATTTTTGATACTTGAACATGTTGACCTTAACATTGATTGTCATACTCTCTTATATGCATATAAGAGAACACCCAAAAGACCTATATTTTTTGTGATTTTATTCGTTTCACAGCACTGTCTTATCACGTAACTTTTGTAAGAATCAACTCTTTATATTATTTCACTTTGTTTTTTTGATTTTCCGCGGCATACTCTCATAAATCGCAACGAGAAATGGCAGGCCAGGAGGGCATCGAACCCCCAACCTTCGGTTTTGGAGACCGACGCTCTGCCAATTGAGCTACTGGCCTATCTCTCTACAACTAACAAATTTTATAGAACCTGCTTATTTTCTTATAATATCAACGCTAGATTTCTATAGCACCACACATTATTCTATAACTGTAGCAACAACACCCGCACCTACTGTTCTACCACCCTCACGAATTGCAAATCGCAACCCTTCCTCCATTGCAATTGGCGCAATCAAATTTACTGATACTGAAATATTATCTCCAGGCATCACCATCTCTGTT
>JAJFJG010000186.1 GCA_021774265.1 Nitrosomonas sp. | reverse complement strand
TGTGACATCCTAGAAACAGGTAATGATTCTTACCGATTCAAGCATCGGAAAAAGAGTATAAATATTGATTTGCCTACCGAATAAAGTGGAAACTTTTCGACGCTGACACTGGAAAGTTTTCAACGCTGATTGACAGACGTCAGGGGAAGAAGGTAGGTTACGTGTGCTAATGACTCTCAAATGCTACCCCTATCAGCTTACTTCGTTACCGATAGAGGTGTTCAGAAGAATTTATGCCAAAAAAAAGAATTTTCCGAGCCATGTGATATTTAACACGATCATTCTGAAAAGTGAAGCCCTACTACAATTTGAAAAATTAAATATTTTATGGTGAGTATATAATTGATAAGTAGTGTGATCTTTAACTGAAGCAATACGACTGGACAATATAGTTTGTATGAGATATCAAATCGTTTCATCTGCAGTTAATGGAACTAGTGTTAAGTCTGCACCAGAGCTCCTTAAAAATTTACATAAGCAAAAGGTGATGATCTAGCTGAAAATTGCAGCCCAAATCATCACCTCTTTAATCAGAAAATGTAAAAATCTGTATTGTTGAGTGTAAGCCCGGACGTTAACTCGGCGAATTGTACTGCATCTGACCCGCCAGCAGCATCTGCGTCAAAGTAGAGCGCGCCAGTTTTTGAGTTATAAATGATATGGTCGGTGGTATCATGCGCTTCTGCACCGATATGGAAAGCCGAAGTATCTAGTCTGCCTCTATTGAGGCCGGTAAAGATGGTATTCTCAAGGAAAATGAAGTCATCTCTTCCTGAGAAATCAACGATTGTATCGACTGTATTATCAAATGACGTATTAAAAACAAAATAATCGCGGCCTGTTCCGCCAATCAAAATATCAGCATCTGCGCCACCGTATATTATATCGCTACCTTTGCCACCATTAATTTCATCATTACCATCAGAACCAAACAGCTTGTCTCTGCCGCCAAGACCGAGGATTTCGTCGTCACCAGCAGTTCCTCGTAAAAAATCTGATCTAGAAGTGCCAATAATCGTATTCAACTGAGGCTCTTGCGTTGGCTGCGGCGTTGGTTCTGGCGTGGGTTCCGGGGTCGGTGTTGGTTCTGGTGTGCTGCCAGTAGTACTCGGATCGACAAGATCCAGCTTTACATTCTTATTACTAATGTTGGCTTGCAGCGCTGTCGTGGCAAATTCACCGCTAGAAAAATTCACTGTATAGGTGCCGTTGGCAAGTTCTAAATCGTAACCACCACCTTCATTTGTTGTGGTCGCAACAACCGAACCTGTTGCATTATTCTTGGCACTCACCGTCACGTTGCCAAACCCTTCTCCAACATCATAACGATCATCATTGTCCTGATCGTTGAAGGCGACGCCAGTCAAAAAGAAATCGGATGCCGTACGAGCAAAGTTCTGTGTCACCATTGCCGCGTTGAAATTTCCAATCCTGCCGGTCTCTACACCCACGCCGATTTCGCGAAAGTCACCCTTCAACAAGTTTGCACGATGGCCCGGAGAATTCATCAGATTAGTGTGTAATTGTTGCACTTCAGCCTGGATATTCACAGTTCCATTGAAGCTCTTCCAGGCGATGTTTTCCCCCCATGTCCAATTGCCTGAAAAATTATAGCCCGCTGTCTCCATACGGTCGCCGGGGTTTGACCCACCTACACCGGTATGAGAAAAAACATCCGTCGAGAGCATCCAGCTGCTGTGATCTTCAGATGATTCGTTCAGCTCACCGTCAAAGGCAAGCGGTTGCACACCAGCCTGCGCGCGTTCGGTATTGATGAGTTCAAGCATATATTGTTCAGCTGCGTTAGCTTTAGACATAAATTTAGCTCCTGTTTAGTTTATTAATGACACAAATTTAAATACACTAAAACTTAAGCAGGATTCATGCCATAATAATTATTATCATATAATCAATGGGTTGATTTTAATGCCTGCAAACAACACAAGGGAAATTGTTGTTGTTTATTGTTGCAAAAGTATTTTAATTGCCGAATACTTTGTTTTTTCATGTATTTTTATTGTTTCTAACGGGAGACAGCCAAAGAATCGCTGATTAATTCCTGGGCGAACGAGTGGCGAGATAAAAATTTTTCAAATCAAGGTGCAGATCTTAGCTTGCGAATTGATTAATAATACCCAGTATTCTGTCTCTTTTGTATTGACGGATATTAGTGTTAGCAGCAAATAGATTTTCGCACAAGATAACGGGTTTGATAATTCAGTTTTAGTGCTTTGTAATAAAATAACAATATCTTTAGTTATGTAATCAGCCAATCCCATGAAATGTATTATTGGTTTTCTTTTGATTTCCTGATAAAACCGCCATAGTATTGCAGCGAATTTTTTTGATTGTTATCATCACGTGCGTGATTAATGCTCAGTTTTTAGTATCGCTGATGCTTCTAAATCAGCAGCTTTTTATATGCTAATCTATGATGACTATGTTTAATATGTTTAAACCTTATAAATAGCCGGAATCAGTATAAAAATGACGCAACAAGAAACAACACAAACGGCGCTATTACAGCTCCACGACTATATTGAACAACAAATTGTAGGGCAACAGGCACTGGTACAACGGCTGATTCTTGCTTTGTTGTGCGATGGCCATTTACTACTTGAAGGCGCGCCTGGGCTTGCTAAGACTCGAGCGATTAAAACACTGGCTTCTGGTTTGGAAGCGGATTTCCATCGTATTCAATTTACCCCAGATTTATTGCCAGCCGACCTGACGGGTAGTGATGTTTATCATCCTGAGTCGGGCACGTTTCGTTTTAATCAAGGACCAATTTTCCATAATTTGATGTTGGCGGATGAAATAAACCGTGCGCCAGCCAAGGTGCAATCTGCTTTACTTGAGGCCATGGAAGAACGCCAGGTGACGGTAGGTGCTTCCAGTTATCCATTGCCATCTTTATTTTTAGTCTTGGCAACACAAAACCCCATCGAACAAGAGGGTACTTATCCCTTGCCGGAAGCGCAATTGGATCGTTTTATGTTGCATGTGCGTGTGGAATATCCAGACAAGAAAGCCAGCCAAAAAATTCTGGCCTTGGCGCGGCGTGAGGCGCAGGATGCGTTGGAAGAACAAACACAAAAGAACGTTGTAAAAGTTACTCAAGCGCAAGTTTTTGCCGCAAGGCGGGAAGTTATGCGGCTGCACTTAGCAGATGCGGTGGAAGAATATATTGTGGAACTGGTAGAAACCACGCGTAACCCTGGAAATTATGGACAGGAATTAGGTAGTTGGGTGCGTTGGGGTGCCAGTCCGCGTGGTGCGATTGCCATTGAACGTGCCGCACGTGCGAACGCTTGGCTAGCAGGGCGTGATTTTGTTACCCCGGAAGATGTGCAAAAAGTAACACCAGATGCATTACGTCATCGTGTTTTATTAAATTATGAAGCGACAGCCGATGGCATTACGTCACAACAGTGCATCGAAGAAATCCTGTCGCGTGTGCCCGCGCCATGACGGATGGCACGAGCCTGAAGCTTGATGCGCTCATTCGTTTGCGCGCAGCTGCTCATGGTTTAACCTTGGGTGCGCGACAGAAAACTTTGTCAGCTCAAGCAGGTGGTTATGTGTCAGCTTACCGTGGGCGCGGTATGGAATTTGACGAGGTGCGTGTTTATCAAGCCGGAGACGATGCCCGTACTATTGACTGGCGCGTAACTGCTAGGCGTGGACAACCACATACAAAGCTTTTTTGTGAAGAACGTGAACGTCCCGTGATGTTCTTGGTTGATTTACATCCAGGCATGTTTTTTGGGAGTCGTACTCAGTTTAAGTCAGTATTGGCTGGTCGTTTAAGTGCTTTGATGGGTTGGGCTGCAGTGCGAGCGGGAGACCGTGTGGGCGGTATCGTTAGCTCTGCTAAGGCGCATCGAGAGATTTCTCCCCGCGCGCGTGAGCAAGGCTTGTTACCATTATTAAAAGCGACGGTGAATTTGCAACCAAAAATACCTGGTATGTTGACTCAGGGACGTATGGATCAAGCGTTAGCGCGTATGGTGCGTTTGGTTCGCCCTGGAAGTTTGGTGGTGATTTTTAGTGACTTTAGAGAAATAGGCGAGCAATCTGCAAAATATTTAGATGCCTTGGCGCGTCATAATGATGTGGTTGCTGCTTTTCTGTATGACCCTTTGGAAGCGGAGGCACCGGCTGCAGGTAATTATCAATTGGGTATGGCTGAGCAGCGTCTGACTTTGGATACCCGTCAAACATCGGTGATCAAGCATTGGCAAAAAGCCTTTTATGAGCATCATTCTGCGGTGCGTAGTCTTTGTATGCGCCATGCTGTTCATTTCATGCAAGTTGCAACCACCGACAATATGGTCAATGCCTTGCGCATGGGGCTATCACGGCAAGGTGCTAAGCATTGATGCCAGATCCATTAGACGCCTTGCGGCCACTTCATGCGCCACCACCAGTGAGTTGGTGGCCGCCAGCGTTGGGATGGTGGGTATTGGCTGTGGCTATTATTATTTTCCTGGTGTTATTGTACCGCCACTGGCAACGAATGGCACCCCGGCGCTCTGCACTACGTGAATTAAAAATATTGAAAAAACAAATCAACTCCGAACAAAACGTCGTTGCCATACTTAACCGTTTGCTAAAACGCTACGCGTTAGTATGTTGGCCATCATTTAAGGTGGCGGTATTGACTGGAGATCAATGGTTGGTGTTTCTTGATGAGAATGGTGGCAATGGTCAATTTAGACGGGGGTGTGGGCGTCTATTGGCAACATCACCTTACCGTGATGAGCCGTTGCAACACGATGAGCTGGTATCGTTAGCGCGTCGTTGGATTAAAAAAAACAAACCTAGAAAAAATGTGTGATGTTTGATTTTTCATGGCCTTGGATGATGTTGTTAATACCCTTGCCCTGGTTGGTTTGGCGTTTTGTTCCGCCAGCTACCCAAATGATGCGAGGTGTGTTGTTTGCTCCTTTTGTGGATAGTTTACAACGCGAGAATGTGACCAGCACAATGATGGGCACAAGGAAAAAACTCTCATTGCTTTTATGGGGTGCGATGATTTGTTGGGTTTTATTAATACTGGCAGTTGCAAGACCTCAGTGGCTAGGTGAAGCGATAGAGCAGCCAGAGACTGGGCGCAATTTATTACTGGCTGTAGATGTTTCTGGCAGTATGGAAATTGTAGACATGGACGACGGGCGAAGTAATCGCCTAGATGTGGTGAAGCAAGTGGCGGGTGATTTTATCCGGCGACGTGAGGGTGATCGCATTGGTTTGATTCTATTTGGCACCCATGCGTACTTGCAAGCGCCGCTAACATTCGATCACACCACGGTGAATACCTTGTTGCAAGAAACTGTGATCGGTATAGCAGGAAGAGAAACTGCCATTGGCGATGCTATCGGCATGGCACTTAAACGCTTACGCAAAGCTAGTGGTGAGACTGTTCTGGTTTTGTTGACCGATGGCGCCAATACTTCTGGGCAGGTGAGTCCAAACAAGGCGGCGGAGCTGGCAAAGCAACAAAATTTACGTGTTTATACCATTGGTGTAGGTGGTGGTCCCAGAGAAGTGTCCGGACTCTTTGGCACACAAATTGTTAACACTTCATCAGATTTGGATGAAGAAACACTGCAGGCCATTGCCGACATGACGGGTGGGCAATTTTTCCGAGCAACGGATCGGAAAACGCTTGAGGCTATATATCATCAGCTAGACGAAATTGAACCTGTGTTGAAAGGTAGTCGTTTGGTGCGCCCGGTGACAGAGTTATATATATGGCCGCTGGGTGCTGCTTTGTTGCTGAGTTTTGTATTGGCAATTAACGTTTGGAGAAAGGCTGTGTCTTATGGGTGATTTCCATTTTCTGCGCCCTGAATGGTTATTGGCGTTAATCCCGGCCATTTTTATATTGACACTATTGTGGCGTAATCAGTTGGGTGCTAGCGCGTGGCATTCGGTATTTGACGAGAAGTTGTTATCTCAACTATGGTTGGAACCACCGGGAAAGGTGTCACGTAAACCATTATTGCTAATTGGTCTTGGTTGGGTTCTGGCGATTATAGCTTTGGCCGGCCCTGCTTGGGAGCGTCAGTCGGAGCAAGTTTGGCGCTCACCGCTATCGCGTATCATTATTCTAGATTTGTCGGAATCAATGAATGTGACGGATGTGACGCCGTCTCGACTCGAACGGGCACGTTTTAAGTTAATGGATATACTGGAAAGGTCGCGAGAGGGACGCACAGGGTTGATTGTTTTTGCGGGTGAGCCACATATTGTAACGCCGCTGACTGAAGACAGTGAAACTATATCTAATTTGTTGATGGCATTGAGCCCTGAGATTGTGCCGCAATCGGGTGACATGGCGGCGCCAGCGTTGCAAATGGCTGAAGATTTGCTGGCGCAGACGGGTGTGCAGTATGGCGAATTGCTATTGATATCTGATGGAGTGAAAGATCCAGCTGCGACATTGGATCAGATCCGTCATTTACGCGCGAAAGGCTATCGTGTTTCGGTTTTAGGCGTGGGTACTGAGCAAGGTGGCGCAATATTAAATGCGGAAGGTGGTTTTGTCGAATTTTCACAATTTAATGCAGGGCCTTTACAAGAATTTGCCAATGCAGGTGGTGGCGTATTTAGCAGCATGACAACGGATGATAGTGATTTAGATCGGGTTTTGTTAGAAATATTTCGGTCGGACTTGGCTGACGAAGTGGCGGGCAGCGGTGTAGAACGTTGGGTAGAACGCGGTGTCTTATTGTTGCCTATATTGTTGTTGTTGGGGGCATTTGCTTTCAGACGAGGTTGGTTGTTGGGGATTTCGTTGTTGATGGTTATTCCACCGCCAGCGCAAGCTTTTGGCTGGCGTGATATGTGGTTGCGCTCGGATCAGCAAGCAGAAGAAATCTTGCAACAGGGTGATGCACAAGGCGCAGCGCAGAAGTTCCAGGACCCAAATTGGCGTGGAATGGCGTTTTATGAAACAGGTGATTACCAAGCCGCTGCAGAAGCATTTGCCGAATCTAAAACGTTGAATGGAAAATATAATAAAGGTAATGCGTTGGCACGTGCTGGTGATTTAAAGCAGGCGATGACAGCTTATCAAAATGTATTAGCTGAAGATCCTGAACATGAGGATGCCAGAACTAACTTAGAATTAGTAGAAAAATTACTTGAAGATCAGCAGTCATCACAAGATGATGACTCGTCGGGTGATGACTCGTCGCAACAAGATGATGAATCCCAGCAGGATGACGGCGATGCTAATGAGGATGCAACGGATGATTCTGTGCAAGATGATCCATCAGAAGAGCAACAATCACCTGATGATCAGCAGGCCGAAGCTGAAAAGGCAGACGCGTCTGATGCGGAAAATGATGACGAAGTAGATGCATCAGAATCAGCAAATGCTATGGCGCCTGAACAGGAAGAGATGACGTTGCCTGAAGACGAAGGTGATGTTGCTCCTGTGCAGAAAACTGAGTCAGTAGAGGATTTGCCCAGCGAAGAGGATATTGCCTTGGAACAATGGTTGAGACAGATACCAGAAGACCCGACGGGTTTATTGCGGCGTAAGTTTATGTTAGAGCATTTGCAGAGAAAGAACGCACAATAGTGATGAAAATACATTTGAATTTGAATTGGCCATATGTTATAGGTTTGTTGTTGTTTCTAGTCATTATGGAAACACAGGCATCAATCACGGCGTATTTGGATAGGGATCAGGTTAGTGAAGGGGAGTCGGTTCACTTGACCATTGAAGCTGAAGGTCAAATCTCAACCATGCCGAATACCGATACTTTGAATAAAGATTTTGATGTGATGGGTGTCGCTAGTGGTAGTCGTGTCAATATTATCAATGGGCGCGTAAACGCAAGTACTACATGGAATATTTCACTGATACCTAAACGTAGTGGTGAGTTGACTATTCCATCATTGAGGATCAATGGCAAACAGACGCCGGCGCTTGCGTTGCGGGTTAATGAGGCGTCAGAAAGCCTATCTTCCGATGCGACAACGCCTGTTTTTATTGAGACAGAAGTGGATAAGATGGATCCCTATGTACAGGGGATGGTGCTTTATACCATGCGCGTGTTTTACACGGTTAATTTAGCTAATGCGAGCTTAAGTGATCCACAAGCTGATAATGCGTTGATACATCGAATGGGTGAAGATCGTAATTATAGTGAAGTCCGTAATGGTGTGACGTATCAGGTTGTCGAGCGACAATACGCTATTTTTCCGCAAACTAGTGGGGAATTAGTCTTAGCAGCGCCGATATTAGATGCACAAATCCCAGAAAGTACATCGCAACGCGATTATCTCTTTAATCGAATGATGATGCAGACGCGGCCCATGCGATTACGCGGTGACCCTTATCAACTCTCTGTTCAACCGCGTCCAGACCAAAATGGTAGTGCGCACTGGTTACCCGCAGAGTCTGTTGAACTCACGGAAACCTGGGAGCCGGCGCAGGGGGAATTGACGGTGAGCGAACCGCTCACGCGTATTATTACTATCAAGGCATCTTCAATGACGGGTGAGCAGTTACCGGATTTGCAATTCCCGGAGCTGGAGGGTTTTAAAATCTACCCGGATCGTACACAACCCAAAACGCATAATCTGCCAAACAATGTGAGTGGTGAAAAGACCTTGCGACTTGCCTATTTACCCGCTCAAGCAGGTACATTCACCTTGCCGTCTGTTACGCTGAACTGGTGGGATACTGAATCAGATCAGCAGCGTGTCGCGACATTGCCGGAACGTGTTGTTGAAGTAAAACCGGCTAAAAATAGACAACACATGTCGACTCAGTTGGCACCTTTTCCAGGAATGAATGAGCTAACGCAACCGGCGCCATCCAATAAAATCGAAGGCGATAGTTTCCTTACGCCACAATCAGGCGGGGACATGGCACCTTTATTGAAAACTAGTCAAACAGTGTGGTTTTGGGTCAGTCTTGTTTTTGCGGTGTTGTGGCTGCTAACGCTTGGGCTTTGGTGGCGTAATCGTCGTGCGCCAATAAACAGAGAGGAACAAGGCATCGATCAGGCTAAACCTGAAAATACCAATAAAGCCAGAAAGCAGTTTTTGTCTGCTTGTAATAAAAACGATCCGAAGCTCGCTCGTCAGGCTTTACTAAACTGGGCCGCAATTAATTGGCCGAAATCCCCTCCGGCCGGTTTGGATGAGTTGGCTTTGCGTTTAAACAATGAAGAAGCAGGCGCTGCGTTGAATGAACTGGATCGTGTGTTATATCAAGATAAAAGTGCGTCCTGGGATGGTCAGAAATTGGCACAAGCAATTAAACTGCTACCGGATCAAACGATTGATTCTAATAAAGAAATTAAGTTGCCAGATTTGTATGTGCGAAGTTAATTGTAAAGCCTAGTCGTATTTTGATAAATTATATTATGGCGAGTTATTTGTCGCACTATAGTTAATGTTAATATGAAACAGACGGTCTTTATGGTTTTGCCGAGAATTTTATTTTTTTAAATTTTTGATAGGGTTGCTGAGTGTTAGCCTGAACATTGCACGAGTTCCTGGAATTTAAACGCTGAACTGTTTTGAATTGAACGTGCTCGCGACCGGAGCCGCAGTTATTCTGCGGTGTAGAGAGTATGCACATTTAGTTCAGGTCAACGCAAGGTTAAAACCAGTAAATGAAATCTCGGGTGCAATCTGTACCTTTACTGTATTTCCCAAAGGTCAATAAACATATGAGTTCAGGCTAAATTAACGTGCTAGCGCAGTATTCAGGTTAGGATCGCGGGTGCACTTGATACTACGAAAGCCTTTTCATTTTACCTGCCTTGCGCTTCAGATGCATGGGTTCGCAGCCATTCTGACATTTTCGGACTTAAAGCACGATTAATTGGATAGTCGGTTTTCGATTCAGCCTGTGTGAGAATTCTTTGTTGAAATATTTTTGGTAAAGATAACTCATATTTGCAGCCTAATTTCTTTATAAGTGGGGAATTGAAGCAGAGATATTGTGGGAATTAGTTTTATTTCGATTCAAACCTTCGAGTTTTCATGCATTCTGGACTGACTCCAGTCATTTGTAAGAATAATTCTTGAGTATTTTAGTCAGTTGACAGTAACTGACCTTTGCTCAAATTTGCCCGATAAATGCTATGTTGCCTTAGCGCTTATTTACGCACTAAATGTGCACAGTATTCTTCTATTCTATTAAAAAAGATTAATCCTATATTAGTCTGTGCCGTTATTAGTACGGAAGGTAATCGGGCTTCAACTAGCTTAGATTTTTAATAAAAGCTTTCTTTATTCTGAGTTAATGTGCTCTAACAAGCTGTTTATATTGCTCATAAATTGATTTCTATTTCCTGTATATATTTTTATGGGTACCCGATATTAAGGAGCTCCACAATGATAATAATACAGAAACTTAACGATGAACTTACACTTTACATTGGAACAACAGGGGATGATTCAATTATCGGTGACACAGGTAATGACATCATAATTGGTGTAGTTGGAAAAAATACAGTCGACGGGGGAGAAGGAGATGACATTATCTACTCTGGGTTTGGCAATGATTTCGTCGTTGGTGGTGTCGGTAACGACATTATCTACGGTCAGGGTGGTAACGATTCGTTATTTGGAGGAGTTGGTGATGATATTATTTTTGGAGGAAGTGACAATGACATTATTTCAGCCGGTCAAGGCACTGACAGCTTATTTGGAGGTGGTGGTAGCGACATTTTTGTTTTTGCCAGTATTGCCGTGAATGGAACCCCTGAATTTGACATAGGACATAATGTTATTAGGGACTTTTCTGTTGGGGCAGATCTACTCAATATAAGCGGCGTGTCAGGTACAACAGCCGCTGAAATTATCAGTAATGTGCAATACGACCAATCTGGAGCCATAATTGATTTTGGTAACGACAACGTGATTGAGCTTGTCGGTGTTGCCGATAACAGCCTTACAGAAAACGACATTGTGTTCGCGTAGAATCAGCAGATTCTGCTTTCGTCGCGTGAAGCCGAGATCTGCTAGGCCGCATTTGGATTCAGTTTTTCTTTAATTTGAAATAATTAAATTATGTGCCTCCATAAATTCCAATTAAGTGGTTTAAAAGTAATCCCCTTCATATGGGCATTGTTGATATTTGTTGCTGCGCCCACTCAAGCTGAACCTGGTAATGAGGGTTTCTCCATCTCTTCTGTCAAAATTCAACCTAGAGATGTAGAAAAATTCAGCTATGAACTGAATAAAACCGGCCGAGTTAGGGTTATAGTCGGAATTGCATCACCCGATGAGCCCGATGCAATTCTGCAAAGAAATCATATGTCTACACCGTCGAAAAAACTGAGTCGGCGTGAAGCAATTAACCGGCTACAAGAACGCGTGGTGGAAAAAATTGCTAAGCCTCGTGCTGTGAAGCGCTTTCGAAATTTATCCTTTCTGGCCTTGGAGGTGGAGTCTGGGGAGTTACAGCAACTCCAGGAAATGGATGAAGTGATCAGTATTGCGGAGGATGAGCTCTGGAGCCCTACTTTGGATGCTAGTGCTGGTCAGATTGGTGCAGATGTTGCTTGGGCGGCAGGATACACTGGCATTGGGCAGGCTATTGTTATCCTCGATACGGGCGTTGACAAAAATCACCCAAACTTCACAGGAAAAATAGTTGCTGAAGCTTGCTTTTCCACAGGGTTTGGTGCTGCAACAAGTCTTTGTCCGGCAGGGGAGAATCCCAGCGGGGCGGATTTTCAGGTCGGTTCAGATGCGGGTACAAACTGCTCAGGGATCTCGAGTTGCGATCATGGAACTCATGTTGCTGGAATCGCCGCTGGTAGTTCGCTAACCTATAGAGGGATAGCATCAGATGCCTATTTAATACCAATTCAGGTTTTTTCAAAATTTGATTCTACTTATTGTAGTGGGTCGTCGTCGTGTATTCTGGCCTATTTCTCGGATGTCCTTCGTGCACTTGATTGGGTTTACGAGCAGCGTGATAACTTTACTATTGCGAGTGCAAACCTAAGTCTAGGGGGTGGGATGTATCAGTCTCCTGCGGAATGTAATCAAGCTAATTCTGCGCTTGAAGTGGCTGTTGATAATCTACGTGCAGCAGGTATCGCTACGGTTGCTTCGTCAGGAAACGAAGGGTATACCAGTGCCATGGGTCGGCCAGCCTGTATTACTGGAGTCATTAGTGTAGGAGGTGTTGGTTTTGGTGATGGTGTTGCCAGTTGGTCGAATAGTGCCGCTTGGCTTTCTATGTTGGCTCCCGGTGTCAGCATTAAATCATCGGTTCCAGGTACTGGCTATAGCAATAAAAGTGGCACTTCCATGGCGGCTCCACATGTAACTGGTGCAATTGCCGCAATGCGTTCGGCTAAACAGGACAGCTCTGTCGATGAAATAGTGGCCTCGATTGTGAACACCGGGGTTCCGGTGCTAGATTCCCGCAATGGAATTACAAAACCAAGAATACGGTTGGATGCCGCTATCGGTGATTTGATTCAGGAACCAATTATTGAGAACACCGCCGATGTTGTTCTTTCTCCGAATATTATTGATAACTCGGAGTATGGGTGGCGATGGGGGGATGGTTTGCATAAGACAGAGTTTACTGTCGGGTTCCAGTATACGGGTGCTGACTTTGAGCTTGATGTCACAGCCTATGACGTAGATTATGAAGATGAAATTAGCATCCACTTGAATGGCGAGCTTATCGGTTATCTGAGCGAGGGCCCTGATAACGGTTTAAATGCGGGAGATAATATTTCAATTCCGGCTTCCCAGCAGCTGCAGGGTGAAAATTATCTCGAGTTCAGACAGCGTGTCCCGGGTTGGATATGGGGTATTACCAATTTGCTGTTGAAGGAGTTGGTAGATGGGGTGGTGTTAGCACCCGGTGTCCTTGATATTAATGAGTATGGCTGGCGTTGGGGGGATAACTTGCATAAGACTGAAGTGGCTGCAAAATTTCAGTCAACAGGATTTGATCTAGAACTTAGTGTCACAGCCTTTGACATAGACCATGATGATGAGATTAGTGTCCACCTGAACGGCGAGCTTATCGGTTATCTGCGTAAGGGTCCCAATAACGGTTTGAATGCGGGGAACACTTTTGCAGTTCCGGTTTCCCAGCAGCTACAGGGTGAAAATTATCTCGAATTCAGGCAGCGTGTTCCTGGTTGGATATGGGGTGTCACCAATTTGCTACTGAAGGAATCTGTTGATGTCGTGTTAACACCCAATGTGCTTAATATTAATGAGTATGGCTGGCGTTGGGGCGATGACTTGCATGTGACCGAATTTTCTGTAGGGTTCCAGCATACAGGCTCTGATTTTGAGCTGAGTGTTACAGCCTTTGACATAGACCATGATGATGAGATTAGTGTTCACCTGAACGACGAGATAATCGGTTACCTGAGCAAGGGCCCCAATAATGGTTTAAATGCAGGAAATACTTTTGCAATTCCGGTTTCCCAACAGCTACAGGGTGAAAATCGTCTTGAATTCAGACAGCGAGTCCCTGGTTGGATATGGGGTGTCACAAATTTGCTGCTCTTGCAGTAAGGGGTTCTAGTGGCAATACTTAATTGCTGATAATTGAGTATGCGTCACCAGAGTTAGACGAGAACATTAACTAGCTTACAGCAAGGTTATTCATTTGGATAAGAAAAGGCGTAAAATCATTTGCCTCTGTTATTTGATTGACCATTAAAATAACTCCTGTTTGTAGGGGCTATTTTAACTACTGCTATTCTTTGTTTGTTTCTGCCTCCCTACCTGTATTTGCGTTCAGTTTAGACAGTTTGTAATTATTTTTAAATCATTTATTAGAACGTATCATCATAAAGTTATCATTTGTTATATGATGGTAATTAAAAAAAGGAATTTTTATAATTATGTTTATAGAAACTCATTCTTGATAAACATAATGTTATGGCTATGAAACAAAATCAAAAACTATCTTATCAATGAATAAAATCGACAAAGTAGATATAACCGGATTCTAAGGAGATAGAGAGTTTAATATTGGGCTTTTCCCTGATGTTAACTTTTTTATCGGAGTATAATGGGTCTGGTTTGGCCAGGCATTTGTCGGCAACTTATTCCGAAGCCTAAGACAGCATTATGACTCTAAGTTTTCGAGAGTTCAGCCCTAACAAACGTTTGTGCTCGGACAAAATACTACAGCTTGCTTCGCTTCACATTTACTAACTCAGACGGCCTGCTGAAAAAGTTGGTTTTATGCTAAGACTTGCCTCAAGTAGAAAAAAGTTGTTGCATGCGTCTAAAGTAATTCAGCTAATTTTGTGTTTTTAATATTTTATTACAGATAGACAGGCTTTTGAGAAAAAACCAATAAATACCTGGCGATTGACTGACGATTCGCTTGATGTTTTGGGCTGTTGCGGTCATTAGAGCCTGAACAACGTTGCATCCGGAGTTTTTCAACAGGTCGCCGATTTAATCAGACACATTACATGCAATAATGTCACTTTACTTATCTTCCATTCGTTTCTTAAGGTCAGCAAATGGATTAAAAGTAGCGCCTGTTTCAGCATTGCCAATGTCCGTACGACCCATTGAGTCTTTTAGCTTGGAATGTTCGTTCTCATGACAATAGGTGCAAAGTAGTTCCCAGTTACTGCCGTCAGAGGGATTGTCGTTGTGATCGTTATTCTTGTGATGGACTTCTAACAACGGAAGCGTTTTATGATCAAAAGTGCGTGCGCAACGGCCGCATATCCAGGGATACAACTTGAGTGCTTGTTCGCGATAACCTTTGGCGCGTTTTTCGTCATTTTTCCGTGCCTCTTGTAATGCTCTGTCGAGCCTGCTGGTGTCTTTTGCCATAACTTTCTCCTTAAGTATTTTTCGATAGCTCCATAACATAACATTTTCTTAAAGTTCAATCTATATATCCTATAGCATAGGTTGTAGATCAATAATTAGTCGATCCTGAATAACAATCCAACTCATTGATAATGTGAAATAACGAGTGTATTTTTAGCTCTCATTTCGACCGGAAATGGTGAAATAACACACTATTTTCTGGTCGAAATGGTTGATAAAATGCTCATACAAAGCAGCTCTTTCCATCAAACAAATTTATTTGGTACGGAT
>JAJFJG010000185.1 GCA_021774265.1 Nitrosomonas sp. | reverse complement strand
TGTGACATCCTAGAAACAGGTAATGATTCTTACCGATTCAAGCATCGGAAAAAGAGTATAAATATTGATTTGCCTACCGAATAAAGTGGAAACTTTTCGACGCTGACACTGGAAAGTTTTCAACGCTGATTGACAGACGTCCAACACCGGCACCTAACTTGACCGTGTCGTAACGACCATAGGAAGTTAATAATTCAACAGAACCTGGATCCCCAGCAATGGGTTGCTTTGTAATCATATTCAAAGTGCCGGCAATAGCGCCCTGACCATGCAATACCGAAGCAGGACCTTTGAGTAATTCTACTCGACCCAAATTAAATCCATTTTGGGGACGACCAGCCATAGAAGCAGGCCCCAACCATATTCCATCACGTAATATGGTAATTTGATTTTCTGTGAATCCACGCATAGAAAAGCTTGAAGGCTGGCCAGGTGGTGCTCCCGAAGTAACCCCAGGCATTTTTTCAATGACTGTCGACACTTCTTGATACCCATCGTTTTTTAATTTTAAATTATCCAGAACGTGGATAGACGCAGGCGTGCTCAAAACAGGCAATGCCAGTCGACTGCTGGTCGTTGAGGGAGCATCTAGATTTAAAACACTTGGGGTAACGATGAGTTCATTTAGAATAACTGTAGGAGTATTTTCTTTTTCTGCGTAAACAAAGGTTGTTGCGGCAAGCCATAGCAGAACCATTGCCAATAAATGGCATTTTTTCATTATTTGATTCCTTCACGCATACCTGCGCGATATTAAGTTTTAATAAAGTTTGCAGAAAAATTCAGGGATAAACATACATGCAGGCTTTGACATAAGAAAACTATCTGCCGATCAGAATCAATTTGCCCGTTTTAGGGTCACGATAAACTTGCCCAACTGACTCAAGCCCATCTGTGCCGCCCTGAGCTTCAGTAGGTAATTTAGGTAGCTCACTACCAGTTTTAATCACTTGGGTATTGGATTGTCCGGCGGTTTGCTGTGATGTTTGGAAGTGTTCTTGCAACTGACTACTCATTGCTATCAAGGTGGCAATCAGACCGCAGGCAAACACCAACATTAAATCCAGCAAATTGGCCATCGGCCCAAGCGGCTCCTCATCACCTGAATTAAAACGGTCGTGTTGCCAGCGCCTAGTCATGAGTGCCACCAGAAGAATTTTGAATTTCCATATAGCGTAAGGCTTCATCGTACCAACGGCGTCGAACTCGACCCAGCACGAATCCGATAATACCTACCAGCAACCCCAGGACGGTAGTGTCAAAAGCGACACTCATGGCTGTTGTCAGAATGCTTAATTCACCGGATCCCAAGGCAGCTAATCCAGGACCTAGCGGTATCAGAGTACCCATTAACCCTAACATGGGTGCAATCCGTGCTAAAAAATCACTGCGCTCTATACGGTGCATGGCTAAACGCTCTAGTCCGGTCATATCTCCGCTGGACACCCAGGCAGGAATCGCTTTGAAACGTTCAGAAAATGCCATGCCAATTTCTACTATTGCAAGCGCTGCGAGTAATAATAATACCCAAATCACGGGCGTCAATAAATAACCAACCAGATTGTGCATAATGCCAATTGAACTTGAGCTAAACATCGAATTAATCTCTCTTACTTGTGATACTAGTTGCTGGCGATCTTGCGCCGCGTAACCAACCAATAATTAATAATAGAATGACCATAGCTGATAAGACATATAGCAAAATATGATCAGGTGATGGGGAGTTTTGTTCGGCATCATACTCAGACTGTTTGCTCGTGGGTGTTTCAGTCGTGGCATCCTCTACCGTGATTTCAGTAATCGTGATTGGCGTATCGACCACTTCTGGTGTAATTTTGGTTGCCTGCAATAAGGCTTGTAGCTGCGCGAACTGATCTGCCGTGGTATATCCCTCCAACCATTCGTAAATTGGATGATCTTGTGTAGTGTGGCCACTGCCGGGCAGGCCATGAGCCAGAACAAGAGCGGCAAATTGTTCAGCAATCTGTTCGAGCGTTTGCTGATCGGCATCCCAGAAATCTTTTTGGGCCGCGACCAACATCAAAGCCAGCATATTAGTTTTTACATGTACGTTGTGGCCTTGTTGCAGAAACTGATCCAAACCTAGATTTAATTTGTCATCAATATAGACTTGCTTGACTTCATCCCAAACCCAGCTCTTAACCACACCAGGGTTGGTGACCTGCCAGCCCCAAAGATACTCAAGGAATTCGCTGCCCATGGTTCTGGCGCCAGCATAGCCTTCGTCTATGAGTGGCTTGAGCCAGTGAGGATTAAGAAAACGACCACGTAGTTCTGTTAATAATGCGGTTTGCAGTGATTCGATTTTTAGATTATGGTTATCTGCATGTGACAGAATAAAGTTATTTGGTGCCTGACCTGTCACTGTTTCCACAGCGAGACTCAATCCACCTAGATAATCAAAAGAATCATTATTGTCGAGTAAACCATACAAATTACTGGCACGCCCTAAATAGGTATTCGTTACCGTATCCAAACGTTGACGAAATAAATCTTGAGTAGCATCACCGTGCAAATCGGCGCCATAGGCATGGCCCATACGATAAATATATGTTTTAGCTATTTGGCTCCTATCCTGCCATGAACCCGAACGCTCAACCATACGATTAACACCCGCACCGTAAGAACCAGGCGGCGCACCAAACACGCGGTAAGTGGCCTCACGACCAGCTTGTTCGGGCTTAATTCCGGTATTTACAGCGTCACGGGCATCGGTAACCCAACGTGCGGCAACACGGTTAATAGCCAATGGTTCACGACCAGGTTGAGCAATGTGCTGCTTTAGGTGATTCGAGCATTGACCGTCTGACAGGTGCGAAACTTGCCTTATCAAAAACCATTCCGTCTCAGGTCGAATTGCTGGGGCAAAGAGTCAACCGATGGTTGACACTACAAAGCAAGGCCAACAAAGATAAAAAACTGGCGCTTGTCTATTACAACCATCCGCCAGGCCGCCATAATATTGGCGCAGACAACTTAAATGTTCCTGAATCTTTATTTGAAATACTAACCGCACTGCAAGCAGAAGGCTATGACACGGGTACGTTACCTGCCAATTCGGATGAATTGCTTGATTTGTTGCAATTGAATGGCGTCAATCTGCCTGAGGACGGAACAGCACTAGCTGATATGGCGACCAGAGTTCAGGTGGTGAATAAGCAGCAGTATCAACAATGGTTTACAGCGCTACCTAAAGCACTACAGCAGGAAATGGTTCACGGCCCACTGGGCTATTTACACAACACATTGCAACGGGCCGTGCAATTGGAAGATAAAACCATTAGCCAACGGTTGATGACGCGTGTTATCAAGAATCTTTATCATGCATTGGATGGCGCAGATCACCCCGCGCGTGAACGCGTATTGAAGTTACTTGATCAACTAGATGCGATATATGCCAATGATGATGTTAATCACATTGATTGGCATCATGCAGCAGAATTAGTTGATGCCATCACTAAACAAGGTGTTGAAGGTATTCGTGGCTGGGGTGAGGCACCTGGCTATGTCATGGTGCATGACGGCAAGATTGTTTTGCCAGGGATTCAGTTTGGCAATGTCTTTGTGGGACCTCAACCACCGCGTGGCTGGGAAATTAATGAGGAGCTGTTGCACGCCAACCTATCATTTCCACCGCCGCATCAGTACATGGCGTTTTATCAATGGTTGAATAAGGCTTTCGGTGCCGATGCAGTCATTCACCTGGGGCGGCATTCCACATATGAGTTCTTACCGCGTCATCGCGTTGGCATGAGTGAGGAAGACTATCCCAGTGCCATATTAGGAGATCTGCCTAGTATTTATCCTTACATTGTAGATGGCGTGGGGGAAGGGATACAAGCCAAACGCCGCGGCTTAGCGGTAATAATTGATCATCTAACGCCGCCGCTTGATAGTACTGAACTGTATGACAGCTTATTGGAGTTACGCCAACTGGTGGAAAGTTATGAAGCTGCACCCTTTAACGCAGAAGCGATACGTCAGCGTGCCATCAGTGATATCAAGCGTGTCATCGATGAGTTAAATTTAAAGGAAGAATTGATCGCCAACATGTCCGACGAACTGGATGTTCGCGGTATTACTGAATTTGATCAGATTGATGATGAATTGCTGGTGCATGAGGTCGGGCACTATTTGACCATACTACAAGAAGATTTCATGCCATTAGGTCTACATGTTTTTGGGCGTGATTGGTCTAGTGATGCAATAACAACAATGCTGCGGTCAATGAGTCAGAATAAACCTGCGGGCAGTGATTGGGCGCAATTATTACGCGCATCGCCAAAAGCAGAAATACAAGCATTATTGGCAGCGCTTGACGGTCAATATGTCTTGGCTGGAAAAGGTAATGACCCGATTCGCACTCCCGAAGCTTTGCCAACGGGACGTAATTTTTATGCATTGAACGGTAGTTTGGTTCCATCACGGTTGGGTTATCAGATTGGCGTTGAGCTGGCAGCCAAAGCCCGTGCCGCCACAGTCATGAGTACCTATCAGGCGGAAGATTCGGAAGCCGATGCAATTGTGCTTTGGGCATCTGATGTTGTACGCGACGAGGGTGCCATGATTGCATTTGGTTTTGACATGCTCGGCGTGAAGCCAATGTGGAACAGCAGAGGAATTTTCAAAGGGCTGGAACGCCTTGATTTAGCAAATCTAATAGATGCCGGACCGCATGGGGAAAAAATACCTCGTGTGCGGCGTGACACTTTGTTTACTACCTCAGGATTATTTCGTGATCTCTACGGTGCACAGTTGGTCTGGTTAGAACGTGCAGTGCTCATGGCATTGGACGCCTCTTCTGATCTTATTCGTGAACAATATCCTGCTTTAACCTACGCATTAAACAGCGCCCTGGTACCACTCAAGCAACCACCATCGGTTGAGTAACGCCCTGTAATTCAGGCATAGCAACTCGATAATGCACGGAGTCCCAACTGAGTCCTTCTTCTGATAACAACCAATCTGCCTCAGTATTACTACTGAGTCGAATCGCCTTAATCACAGGTACATTCAATGCTTCAAATTGCTCAGTGACCCGCTCACGACCTTCGCCACCACCAACAACAAAATTCTGCAATGATATTAACGCGCGAATATGACTACCCTGATCAACTAGTGTTTGTATAGCAAGCATACTGGCTGATCCCCAGCCAGCAAGTACTGCTAGGCATCCCGTTGATTGTTGTTCCAATATTTCACACAACTCATCCAGTAATTTTTTTTCACCCGGTCGGTCACCCATTTCATAATCTAGCAGTACCACCCAGGATGATTTTTGCGAGAAATCGAATTGATCCAACCGATAAAACTCATTGCGATAATAGGCCCGGATAGGCGCAACCAGATGCGGCCTTCCTTGTGTTTCAGAACTGTTCCGCAAATGATTTAAATGAGCGAATAAACCCTGCATATTGGCACTGCTGCGCCCCAACCAAAACAAGCGTGACAATAACCAATCATGTTGCTGAGGAAATTTTTCTAAGCGGGATTCGAGCCACTTATCAGCATCTTGATCAGGATCTGGATTTTGCATAAGTGCCTCAATATCGGCACTAACTAATAATGGCTTACCACGTATTTGTGAGGCGATTACTAACTGACGATCACTATGTACAGCAACAAAATTATCAATCATGTTTTGCTGCAAAGAACTATTCAGCAATGTCGCCACATTACCAAATACGCCGCCAGCAAATACCAGTTTAGCCGATTGCAATAACTTTAATTGTTGACCAGAGTCAAGATCAAGCCATTGTTCAGTAGTGCGTATCTGTATCTTAATATTTGGGTTCTGTTGCAGAAAAGTATGTGCACCACTGATAACATCAGGTGCATTCTGAGGCGAAACAATGGCGACAATAGTGTCTGCGTTAACAGGCACAGCTAGTATCAGAAAAAATAAGGCGCAAAGCAATCGTTTAGTCACAGATAAGTTCCAAATGAGAAAAGAACAGAACTGAGAAACGAGGGGATTGAAAACAGAGAACTGGAATAACGCTGACAGATCGTTCATATGACAATCTGGTTATCAATTAGCGTCAAGCGGAGAGCCTCTATGATCGCACTCCCCGGCAATCAGAAAATAATGTTTTTATGGCAGGTCTTCTGGCTCACGTATCGTCACTAAGTACCAACCTTCCCAAAATCTATTTGACAGACTTCAGTGGTTATTCAGTATGACTGCGGTACTTAACTCCACGCATACAGTTGCGGGGACAGCTTCGTTTAAACGAATTCCCTATTATCTCGGCAAGAGACCATAGAAACTATGATTATTATACGTTTTTTTAGGCCAAGAATGTGAAGCGATTTCTTACAGAAGACTTTTCTTGGAGAGTGTGAGCGATGTCGTACGAGGACAGTTCCGAGCGGGAAGCGGATGACGTGCGAGCGTATCAGCGCTTCGAGTTCTCGTATATATACCAGAACTTTCAACCACACAACATCGGTAAGTGGAAATGAGGCTCTGTTGCAAAAAAATAATATTGATCAGAGTAAGTTTCTGATATGTTGGATTATGCGATGTAAGTATAGATTTATTAATTTATACTGGGCGCGCAATGCGAATAGGAGTGCACATTGATGAATACCAACAAGTTATCGCTTAAAGTAGCATCCTTACTCATTTTGCTGAGCACTGCATGCACCTTGGTAGCTCCTTACGTAGATCGAGAAGAGGGCCTAGCTCAACCATGCTAGAGCTTAATTTATCTTCAGGTTGTACACAGCTAAAGGGGGCCACTTCAGTCTAGGTACTACGGGATTTACGTACGCGTTGACCCTTATTATGCATGCGCTCGTATATCTGCACGTTCTACCTTGGGTAGGCCAGCTTTGCGTGCGCTCCATAAGTCATAAGCTGCTTGCTGTGCTACCCATAGGTCAGCACTTCCGCCGTTTTCCATACCCAACCATCCTTCAATTCTAAGTGCCATTTCAGGTGATATGGCTGCATGTCCATTTAGTACCCGTGACAAAGCAGGGCGGCTTACATTTAACTGTTCAGCTGCTTTTGTTACGGTCAGTCCTAGAGCGGGTAATATATCCTCACGCAAAGTTTCGCCTGGATGGGGTGGGTTGTGCATTCTGCTCATTGTCTAATTCCTCTTTAATGGTAATCTTGGTAGTCAATCAATACCGCGTCTTCACCTTCAAAGGTAAAGGTCATCCGCCAATTGCCATTTACTGTTACTGAATAATGTCCGGCAAGGCCACCAGTTAAAGGGTGCAGTTTCCATCCTGGCACGTTCATGGCATTTGCATTCTTGGAGATATCAAGTCTTATCAATTGCCGTGCTAATCGTGACGCATGATGTGGTTGAATGCCTGATTTATTACCTGTTTCAAAAAAAGTTTTGAGTCCTTTGTGTTTGAAGGTTTTAATCATTGTCTAATTGTAATCCGTAACGTTACGCCAATCAAGTTATTATTTGATGGTGTTTAACCCTGATTGTTGAATTACAAATCCAATTTTTGCTTGTTGGGCCTGTTCTGCGCGAAATACTATTTTTAAGCGACGATCGGCAAATTAGACGACTCTGTCGCATTAAGCGTTTTTCGTCCAAATCACTCATTGATTTCATTGAAGAAGAATTGACAAGAATTGCTTAATGCGACAAAGTCGTGTATTTACATATCACGATTTCTGTTCCGCAAAAATAATTACGCCGCATGGATAAAGGGCTGTAGCTGTGCAATAATCAATCAATTGCGGAATGGATTTTAAATTAAGCTATTGATTAATTAAGACTCAGCGGTGGACTTAAAATCCCTCGATCATTGCGATCGTGCCGGTTCGATTCCGTCCCCGGGGTGCCAATTGAGGCTTTCATACAGTAGCATGTTGCATTAAAACAGCTGAATTTATTGATGTTTACTAATATTTGTTGTGTCAAGTAGTCTCATGAAATCTTTTGACATACCAACAAATTGATGGTATTTATGATGGTACTTTTTGATACCATCATGTGAGGTACCATCAAATGCTTACTGATGTGGCGGCACGTAACGCTAAATTCTCTGATAAACCATATAAAATAAGCGATAGTAGCGGGCTGTATTTGCTAGTGAAACCCACTGGAAAATATTGGCGTATGAATTATCGCTTCGCAGGTAAACAAAAGACACTGGCAATCGGAGTCTATCCCGCTGTTTCTCTTGTTGATGCTAGAAAAAAAAGAGACGAAGCGCGCGAGCTTCTTGCAAAAGATGCTGATCCTTCTTTAGCGAAAGCGATCAATAAACAAGTTGCGCAATACGCTACAGAAAATACCTTTAAAGCCATAGCCCTTGAATGGCATGCAAAAAATACTGGAACTTGGGCAGCAACGACCGCAGCAAATATCAAACGATATCTCGAAAAAGATATTTTCCCCTGGTTAGGTAACCGTATAATCAAAGACATAGCTGCGCCTGATTTGCTGGCAGTGCTGCGCAAAATTGAAAGCCGTGGTGCACATGAGAAAGCCCAGCGTTGTCGTGAATATGCTGGGCGTGTATTTCGCTATGCCATTGCGACAGGAAGGGCAGAACGTGATCCAAGCGGAGATTTAAGAGGCGCATTGACATCCGTCAAAGTAAAGCACCATGCCAGCATCACCGACCCCAAAGTCATTGGCGGATTATTGCGTTCAATTAAAGGCTTTAGTGGTTCATACATAACCAAATGCGCGTTACAACTTGCGCCACTGGTATTTGTACGACCGAGTGAACTACGCCATGCCGAATGGTTGGAAATCGATTTTGATAAACCAGAGTGGCGAATACCCGGTCATAAAATGAAAATGAATGAGCCGCATATTATCCCGTTGTCAAATCAAGCCATAGAAATACTGCAATCAATCTATCCGTTAACAGGTCAAGGGAAATATGTCTTTCCCAGTATAAGAAGCACCATCAGACCCATGTCAGAAAATACCATCAATGCAGCATTACGGCGCATGGGTTATGAAAAAAATGAGATGACCGGGCACGGCTTCCGTAGCATGGCTAGCACGTTGCTGCATGAACATGGCTGGCCACATGAGGCTATAGAGAGACAACTAGCTCATGCTGAGCGTAACAAGGTGGTAGCAGCTTATAACTATGCTGAGCATTTAACAAAGCGGCGGGAAATGATGGGTTGGTGGGCAGATCATCTGGATTGCCTGGCTGCTGGAGCCAAAGTGGTGCATTTTAAGAAGACTTGATCAAGTTTTGTCGTGACTGACCTTGGTAGGTTCGATTTAAAGTAAATTTCCTCAGAAAAAGGAACTGATGTGGTCACAAAAAAGATAAAGAAAGAGTACTACACACTTGATGACGCGGCATCAATGCTAGATTGCAAGCCAGAGGACCTCGTTTATCTTGGAGCTAATAATAAAATACCAATATATGTTCTTGCTGCTAATTGGCATAGCATTACCTGGGAGAAAGAAATTAAAGAAAGTTATGACAGTTACGGGGAAACAGATGTCTCCTATGGAGAGCCTCGCCTTTATCACTTCTCGAAACCATTTGTCCTGAGTGGTCCTGTGCAATTGCGAGATGAAACACTTGCAAGATATGAAGCTAATCCTGATGCGTTAATAAATCCTTTATCTATTGCCGACAATCCATATGATGATGAGTCCACGGTTGCCTATGAATATAGGTTTTTCAATCCGAATGATCAATCTAAACCAATTGATATAAAATTTAAAGAATGCAAGCTGGTGATACTAAGTCAAGATCTGAATCTGATCAAAAAACATTTTCAAAATGACTCCAAAGAATCACTTGGAGAAAAAGAGTGTACGTCGTCAAAGTATTTTGGACTAGAGACTGTCTAAATTAAGAGACGGTTAGCTCATCAAGTTTAAATTTCTTGATTGTTTATCGTAGTACATTTGTCGCCGCATAGCCAATGTTCGCTGTTTTATTTTCTCTCGTTT
>JAJFJG010000184.1 GCA_021774265.1 Nitrosomonas sp. | reverse complement strand
TTCCTGCCTGATACCTCAGTAGAAGGTTTACGTCTAATAACACAAGGCGATTGGGTTGCGCTCGAGTGCTATCCTCAGATTCGCGATATCTTGGTTAATAGATTGAGCACGGAAGTAGCTGACTTGTTAGCGGAACCAGATACTGAAGATGGCTTCAATTATTCGTGGACATCAATTAGAACGGGTACTGTAAAACCCTTTGAAAGTTTAAAAAGTGCCGAGCGACAACAGCTAATCACTGTAACTAACAATCATTTAAGCCAGATACAAAAACTCGGTGAAGACTTAGAGGAGAGTAAGAATAGGGATGAGCGTAGTCTAGGTGCAATCTTGAGGAAAATTTCGGAGATCCCACAAGATAAATGGGATCAATGGTTATTCAGTGTTGATGGCAAACCTGTTTTTGTTAACTGGGGTATTGAAGTTGAAACCAAAAAGCGAGAGCCGAGTTTAGAACAATTTGGCCAAACGGTTACCGAACTTCCGCCTAGAGAGAGGACCTTTCGCTGGCCGTCTTTGCATTTACTCTGGTGGTTAGTGTTTATTGCTTTAAGCATGATGATTTTTTTGCGCCTTATTGATGGTTGTGGATTTTTCCGAGTTTTAGGTGTGGTGCCTAACTACTGTAAAGGTGAGACAACACCTATTGTTGAACAGTTAGAGCGTTTAAAAGAAGAACGAGAAACCTTAGAAAAAACCATTTACACTCTAAGTGAGCAATTGGTAGTGGCACCCATTTGTGGTACTGGTACTCCTGCCTTCGCACCAACAGATGAAAAAAGGTTGCTGCCTGATAAAGTAATAAAATCAATTCCCAACTTGCCTGCTGATCCTGAGACGGCCAGCAGTAAGGCACTGTCCTATCATCAGGCGATCAATGACCTGCTGCGCGATAGTGGTGCAGAGATTTGTGATGGGATTGAATTGTTGGCTTTTTGGGAGGCCTCTGTTGATATTGATTTGGTGATGTATTGTCCAATCGATGATGCTGATGTAGCCACTGAGACTGTTCCTGAATCCAGGGTTGTTGGTCCCTATAATTTACAAGGCTGTGGGGCCAAATACGATATGGAGTCTGACGGGGAAGGAGGCGAAGGCCCCTATTTCGAACGTATATGTATTAGTGACCAGGCGGAAGTCGGTGACTATCTCTCGACTGTTATTCATCAGGATGACACTGGGAATCAACAACCGGTAGCTGTCAGGTTAATATCAAGGTTTCAAGAACAGGTTGATGAAATGATTATTAAATCTAAACCAGGCGGAGAAGCTGAGGACTTCTTCCCAATTACCTTTGTTCCATAACAATGAGAAAAAATATGCCGAATGAACCCCTAAATTTAATGGATCCTAAGCATACGACAGTGAGCCTTATTGCTGATACAGGCATTCAATGTTTGGATTACACGCTTGATGAGTCAATGCTTAAAGTTACTAAAGATTATCGTTTTTACGATCATACTAAAGTAACCGAAGAGCCAGGCCGACGCGTTGATAGATTTTATTTGCATCCATTAGAAGCAATTTTATCCCCTGATGAAGAGGAAACTCCTCCGCCTGAGGAACAGGAATTCGAATCATTGATAGATTCATCCATTACCGGAATTACGT
The DNA here is from genome assembly GCA_021774265.1 of Nitrosomonas sp. GTDB lineage: Bacteria > Pseudomonadota > Gammaproteobacteria > Burkholderiales > Nitrosomonadaceae > Nitrosomonas. Next base: position 2,310 of record JAJFJG010000184.1, on the reverse strand, counting down.
ATGAGGACACCTATAAAACCTCAGTCAATGAAGCCCTTAAGGCCTTTGATCGTCAATGGATTCCGATCCCTTATTTCCGTGTTTTAACCAATTCAAATTCTGTTGAAGAAGGGCCGACCAATTGGGCAAGACTTTACCTGGCGTCACCTGAAAAAGAAGGAGATGATTATCGTGTGGTCATTGGTTTTGATACTGAACTCTGCGATCTATTAGAGAATCGTCCCTATGCAGCACCAAAGGCTGATGATGCCAAGCCACTGGTTCGTTTCCAATTAGCCACGGATTTAAATGATATTTGTAGATTTGCAGTAGGTAGCGAGTCTTTAGGACAGCGTCACTGGCAACAAGCCTGGTTGTTGGACTGCTTTGCTAGTGGAATGTCTCGTGGTAGAGGTCGAGAGTATGTCAGAAAAGACAAAGCACAAGGTGAACCTTGGGCACATTATGTCACTTTGATTAGTGCTCTGCCCAAGTTAGTTCCGATTCCTTTAATCAAACTAGTGGAAGTACCGAGTCATGATGCTAATACAAAATTAAAACCGTCAGAACAAGCGGAGAAGTTTGTTGATGTTGACTTGGTTCTAGATATAGGCAATAGCCGTACCTGTGGTCTATTGGCTGAATTTGGTGCAAGCAGAGAACGTACGGGATTAGGTGCGCAGCCCCCTACTCTATTGCGTTTGCGTCAAATAGCAAGACCTGAGTTAATATCAGACGAACCTTTTGAGAGCAGAGTAGAGTTTCATCCTGCTAATTTTGGTTCGAACATTCTTAACAAGAAATCGGGCAGACCGACAGGGAAAGATGCCTTTTGGTGGCCTAGCCCAGTGCGTGTAGGTGGTGAGGCGACCTGGTTGGCTACTAAAACAGACGGACGCAAAGGTGTGTCAGGCATGTCCAGCCCAAAACGGTACGTGTGGGATAAAGGTCGCCGCAATAGACCCTGGGAGAACAATGAATTTGCTAAATTAAAAAATGGGCTCATTCCTCGTATCATCGGGCCGGTTCCTGCTTTGTTACGTGAAGATGGTGGGCTACGGGGTAACAAGATGATGTTGCCCAAAATATTATACAGTCGCGGCTCACTGTATATGCTAATGCTGGTGGAAATTATTTGTCATGCGGTGGCGCAAATTAATTCCCCCGCATTTAGATACCAGCGTTTCGATACCGACCTACCAAGGCGTTTGCGCAAAATTATTCTTACATTACCTTCGGCTACACCATTGGCAGAGCGCAATAGGATGCGCGATTTTGCCAACAAGGCCATTCAGTTGGTGTGGAAGGCCTACGGCTGGGATAATCAGGATCTGTTACACCCGAAACCCAAATTGAATTTTGATTGGGATGAAGCCACCTGTACTCAACTGGTATTTTTATACAATGAATTAGAACATCGCTTTCAAGAATTTCCCCGCGCATTCTTTGAGTTATATGGGCGTGGACGTAAAGGTGAGTATGGCGCCGCTTTACGGGTAGCTAGTCTTGTTGTCGGTGGTGGAACCACTGATTTATTGATTGTAAATCATGAGCTCATTGATCAATTGGTAGTGCCCAAGCAATTGTTTCGCGAAGGTATTCGGGTAGCTGGCGATGACATTCTAAAAGATATTATTGAGAAAATCGTGTTGCCAACATTTGTTGAAGCAGCACGTGGCCATGGTGATCGCAATGCTGATCGTACCATGAGCTTTTTGTTTAGTGGTGACTTGGCAAATGCTAATTTAGAAGACCAGACTCGTCGAAGTTTGTTTGTTAATCGTATTCTCGTGCCGACTGCCATCCGGTTGCTTAATGAATATGAGAAATCAGCCAATACTCTCTCAGAAGAATATGTTGAATTTACAATAGATGAGGTTATTGATCACACGGCGGTTACTGAGGATTTGCTAAATTATATGCGCAAAGCCGTCTCGATCCCTGATCCGCAAACGGCCTTTGACCCGCTGCGTGTCATAGTCACCATGCAGCCAAGGCAAATGGCTGGTGTCGCGGAAGCGGTGATCGGTGGTGTGCTTCGTGATTTTTGTGATGTGGTGAGAGCCTATCAATGTGATATCTTGCTTCTTTCAGGCCGCCCCATTGCAATGCCTGCTATTCGCGATATAGTCTTGGCCTCTACCCCAACCACTGCAGAACGTATTATATCGATGTATGGTTATGAAGTAGGTAATTGGTACCCCTATCGCAGTAAAGATTCAAGAATTTGGGATCCTAAAACCACCACGTCTGTTGGTGCGATGCTTTGCCATTTATGTGAAGGCGATTACGCGAGTTTTTCTTTTGATGCCCGCAGTCTAAAACCGCGGT
>JAJFJG010000183.1 GCA_021774265.1 Nitrosomonas sp. | reverse complement strand
GTACTGTGACATGGCAGTTTCTGCTGAAACGCTTTCAGACCACAAAAAGCTTGGTAATAAGGATTGCGTTTCCACTGCAAAACAACGGCTTCTTTGTAATGTATTGCGAAAACTTCTTCAAAATGATGCCAGGGTATGACTACAGATAATTTGAGGAGAGAATCGTTTGGATCGAGTTGTAAAAGTAGATTCGTGCCAAATAAATTTGTTTGATGGAAAGAGCTGCTTTGTATGAGCATTTTGTTAACCATTTCCGGTCGAAATGAGAGCTAAAAATACACTCGTTATTTCACATTATCAATGAGTTGGATTGTTATTCAGGATCGATTAAGTAGATGTCAACGAATCAATATTGTTTGAAAAGGAGAAAATAATGAATTTATTCATCGTATTTTATTATTCGTGTTATTTTTAGTGACACCTGTCCAGGCTACTGAACCAGCGGAAGGAAATCGGCTTGATGAAGACGCAGGGCGCGTAGTACATGTCATGCCATTTGATCTGGAGAAAATGGCACATGTTTTTTTCAATACAGGCAATGGTGGGATCCAACAGGTTATTGCTAAAGATACATCCGACACAGCTCAAATTCAATTGATACGTGATCATTTATCTGAAATTGTTGAGGAATTCGAGCAGGGTGATTTCTCTAAACCAGCCCATATTCACGGGGAAGTTATGCCAGCATCAGCTGAATTGAAAACCGCGAATCCTGGTTAGATGAAGATTGAGTACATGACGCTTCCTAATGACGCGCAGATTAACTACTCAATTAAACCGTTACAATTATCAAGGCAATCCATCAATGGTTTACTCTCAGCTAAGCGATCATGCTTGATATGTTTTGCCAGAACATAAACATAACCATATGCACCATTCAAATGGTCAGTCACTCTTCGGAAATCAAGACAAAGTATTTTTTATGGAATTGAAGAATATCCACTATGTGGATGTCAGAATCTGAGTTTACTGCATAGCATCTGAAAAGAGACTGAAGAATACACTGTAGTTTGAGCCAAGTCTCAGGAGTAAAGTAAACAGTCCCCAAGTAGTTTACAGTACATAGGCACCTCTAATAATTGTCTATTTTGCAAGAAGATTGTTTGTAATCTGTTGATTTATTATGCTTGTCAGTCAAAAAATTCAAAGTCCCCGGTAGGGGTTAGTAAGTCTCTAGCCTTTAGGCGAAGTAAGTTGTTCCTTATGTATGCAAGATTACAAACATGGAAGCCATACTGTATGGGACTGCAAATAACATTTGGTATGGAAGACCAAACACCGTTTTACGAAGTATTGGTTGGAGATGTTGATATCTATGTTGGATCAGTGAATAGAGATCATGTTTATATGCTGATAGGAATACTTCCGTACTTTTCTGCATCTAGAGCTGTGCAAAACTTAAAAGGGAAGAGTTCGCACAAGTTGTTGTCAGAATATGGTTGTTTGCGTAAATGATATTGGGTAGTATCAACTGGCAAGTTACGGATGAGGTTTGGAAAGAATACATCAAGAATTAAAAGCTTCCGGAACCGGATGATGATTTTGATGTGGTGTAGCAAAACAATCGGCCGAATGACCGATTAATCCGGCTTTAAGCCGTATCCCGAAACCACCGGCTTTTAGCCGATGGAGTATTCACGTTATTAGAAATACCTTACTCAATGACCAGACTGACGCATATGTTTCATGGCTTCCTCTGTATGCTTTGCTGCTTCACCTGGATGATCCATTTCTGCATGTTTAATAGCTTCTTCTAAATGCCCGATAGCTTCGTCCATATGCTTATGAGATGCAGCATGGTCATCTCTTGACTCTTTAGCATGTCCCAGACTTTCTTTTGCATGCTTGAGTGCGTCTTTAGCATGCCCCATTTCACCATGTGCTTTCGCTTCCCCAGCATGTTGCATTGCTTCTGAAGTATGCCCAGCATCAGCTGCTGAAACTTGTGCGCTCATGAAAAAAGCTATTATTCCAATTGCAATCGTTGTTGATATAGCTTGCATGATTGTTAGTCCTTTTTTAGTTGAAAATTCAAAAGATTGATATCCTCGTAGAATCATATAGACCAAGCCGCAGCTTCAAAAAACTTAGCGTATTTTTTATCCTCTCTAAGAATATGTGCTATTTATTATACAGTTATATTGTGGAGGAAAAAATAAGGAATATGCTTATTTTTATTCAAATGAGAAAAACAGCATGATCTAATCGTCTCCGACGAGTGGAGAGTAGTTATTCGGAACAGGATGGGTCAGAATTGAAAAGCATTTTTATTTCTGTGGGCATTTGGTCCCATAGTATTCACGGCATGGTATTGCTCATGCGAGTAGAATGATAAATTATTTTCCGAAGTGATTTCAAGGTAACTGCGTTGTACCCATCAAGTAGCGGTCGCATTCGCGTGCTGCTGCACGTCCTTCGTTGATGGCCCAAACCACTAAGCTTTGACCGCGTCGCATGTCGCCTGCCGCGAAGACGCCGTCGACATTTGTTTTGAATATACCTTCATCGGCTTTTACGTTTGAACGGCTGTCCTGTTCAACGGCAAGCTTTTCAATAAGCGTATTTTCCGGCCCAAGGAATCCCATTGCTAACAGCACCAGATCAGCTGACCATATCTTTTCGCTACCCGGTATTTTCTGCGGGGAAAAGCCGCCATTCTCGCTCGCTACCCACTCGACGTTTACGGTATGCAGCTTGGTAACATGACCGTTTTCGTCACCCACAAATTTTTCAGTCATGACCAGATAGGTGCGCGGATCACTACCAAAACGCGCAGCAGCTTCCTGCTGACCATAATCGACCCGATAGATCTTTGGCCACTCTGGCCAGGGATTGTTAGGCTCACGCTCATCAGGTGGTTTAGGGAGGAGTTCGAATTGGGTCAGGCTTTTGCATTGATGCCGCATTGAGGTGCCAACGCAATCTGTGCCGGTATCGCCACCACCAATCACTATGACATGCTTGTCAGCGGCTGAGATATACGCGTTGTTCTTCAAATCAGAATCTAATAAGCTTTTTGTGTTGGCATGCAGGAATTCCATAGCAAAGTGAATACCCTGAAGATCACGTCCCTCAATGGGTAAATCGCGTGGCTTGGTGGCACCACAGCACAATACGATGGAATCAAAATCCTCGCTCAGTTTATTCACCGGATAATCAACGCCAACAGTGGTGTTAGTAATGAAATTGATTCCTTCCCGAGTCAGTAAATCAATACGTCGCTGCACGATGGTTTTATCAAGTTTCATATTGGGAATACCATACATTAGCAGGCCACCAACGCGATCAGTACGTTCATATACCGTTACCAGATGGCCGGCATGATTCAGTTGCGCGGCACAGGCAAGTCCCGACGGGCCTGATCCCACCACAGCCACTTTTTTCCCTGTGCGTTGTATTGGTGGTTCTGCAGTTACCCAACCTTCTTCGAAACCTTTGTCGACAATTGCGCGCTCGATATTTTTGATGGTAACCGCTGGATCGATGACTCCCAATACACAGGAACCTTCACAGGGCGCTGGACAGACGCGCCCGGTGAATTCCGGGAAATTATTGGTTTTATGAAGACGTAGTAGTGCTTCTTTCCACAAGCCACGATAGACCAAGTCGTTCCACTCGGGGATCAAATTGTTAACCGGACAGCCTGAGGCCATACCGCTAATCAACGTTCCCGTGTGACAAAAAGGTACGCCACAATCCATACAACGACCACCTTGTTGCTGGAGTTTATGCGTTGAAAGCTGCTCGTGTAATTCTTGCCAGTCACGCACCCGTTCCAGCGGTGAGCGGTCATTTGGCAGCTCACGTTGAAATTCCATGAATCCGGTTGATTTACCCATTGTTTAGATGCCTCCTTAATTCCCGCTGACGCGAGCTAAGTCGTTTTTGTTTTCTTCAAAGGCAACCATAATCGCCTCTTCGCCTGCCAAGCCTTGTTGTTCCGCACGCTGAATGGCTTCGAGCATACGTCGATAATCTTTGGGCATTACTTTAACGAATTTCGTTTTCGTATCTATCCACGATGCCAGTAGCCTCCTGGCTTGTTCACTTTTGGTATGTTTGGCATGACGGCGTATCATCTCCGCGACTTCGTTGATATCTTCATCATTCTCGAGATATTCGAGTTCGACGGTCTCAAGGTTACAGTGATCACGCAAGGCATTATTTTCATCGAAAACATAAGCAACGCCACCCGACATACCCGCAGCGAAGTTGCGACCGGTTGCACCGAGAACCACAACACGGCCTCCGGTCATGTATTCGCAGGCGTGGTCACCCACGCCTTCAACTACCGCGTTTACACCACTGTTACGAACAGCAAAACGCTCACCAGCCATGCCCCGAATATAGGCTTCACCGCTGGTCGCACCATAAAACGCAACATTCCCGACGATGATGTTCTGTTCGGGGGCAAAGGTTGAATCTGAAGACGGATATAGAACGAGTTTGCCTCCCGACAGTCCCTTGCCAAAATAGTCATTGGCATCGCCTTCCAACTCGAGCGTCAAACCTGGCGGAATAAAAGCACCGAAACTTTGCCCAGCTGAACCTAGTAGATGGAAGTGAATGCTATCTTCCTGCAACCCTTGAGGACCAAAACACCGGGTGATTTCACTACCCAGGATGGTACCCACCACACGATTCGTATTGTGGATGTGCAAGGTCGATTTTACTTTTTCACGACGCGCTAGTGCCGGTTCGGCTAAATCAAGGAGAACCTGGTTATCAAGTGCATTCTCAAGCCCATGATCCTGCGGGAACTGGCAATAACGTCCAATGTCCGACCCAACCTGTGGTTGGTGGAGAATAGGCGATAAGTCCAGTCCTTTGGCCTTGTAGTGCTCGATCGCTTGTTTAACATTCAATCTGTCGGTACGACCAACCATTTCATTGACGGTTCGGAAGCCCATCCGTGCCATAATCTCTCGCATTTCCTGTGCGATAAAACGCATAAAATTGACCACATGCGATGGATCGCCCATAAACTTTTTACGCAGTTCGGGATTCTGTGTGGCCACACCGACAGGGCAGGTGTCGAGATGACATACACGCATCATTAGGCAGCCAAGCGAAACCAGAGCCGTAGTCGCAAAACCAAACTCTTCAGCGCCCAAAAGTGCTGCGATTACGACATCTCGACCAGTTTTTAACTGTCCGTCTGTCTCAACCACAACGCGGCTGCGCAGATTATTCAGTACCAGTGTTTGGTGCGTCTCCGCTAGACCAAGCTCCCACGGTAAACCCGCATGTTTGATACTGGTTTGCGGTGCTGCCCCGGTGCCACCATCATGACCGCTGATCAGAATGACATCAGCATGTCCCTTGGCTACACCTGCTGCAATGGTTCCGACTCCTACTTCAGATACTAGCTTGACGCTGATACGCGCATGGTGATTTGCATTTTTGAGATCGTGGATTAATTGCGCCAGATCCTCAATCGAATAAATGTCATGATGTGGCGGTGGTGAAATCAGGCCGACTCCGGGAGTTGATAGACGTACTTTAGCAATCCAGGGATAGGCTTTGCGACCGGGTAATTCACCACCTTCTCCTGGTTTGGCACCCTGAGCCATCTTAATCTGCAATTCTTTCGCTTGGGTTAGATAGTAGCTGGTCACGCCAAAGCGCCCAGAGGCCACTTGTTTAATCGCGCTATTACTTGAATCCCCGTTGCTATTTGTTGTGTAGCGTGCCGGATCTTCCCCGCCTTCTCCGGTGTTGCTTTTCCCACCAATTCGGTTCATGGCAATCGCAACCGCTTCATGGGCTTCCTGGCTGATCGAACCATAAGACATGGCCCCTGTCTTAAAGCGCTTGACGATGGTTTCAACAGACTCTACTTCTTCAAGGGCAATGGAATCATCCGTGTAGTTTAGTGTCAGCAAACTGCGCAAGGTCACCGGTCGTTCTGATTGATTATTGATGAGTGCGCTATAGGCTTTGAATGTTGTGTAGTCAGTGTTGCGACAGGCTTTTTGCAACAGATGAATTGTTTTGGGGTTAAAAAGATGGGTTTCTCCGTCTTTGCGATATTGATACTGACCCTGCACATCAAGCGTGTGTTCATTGGTTGGGTTTGTTGAAAAGGCGCGTACATGTTGTTGTGTTGCTTGCCGGGCGATTTCGTCCAGACCGATGCCGCCAATGCGCGAGGCTGTCCAGGTAAAATATTTTTCGACTAAAGTCTGATTAAGACCCAATGCTTCAAAGATCTGTGCGCCACAATAGGATCTAATGGTAGAAATGCCCATCTTCGACATTACTTTCACGATGCCTTTGACTGTGGCCTTGATGTATCCTTCTATTGCTTTGTGATAAGTGATAGCTGGCAACATTCCTTCGTTAATCATGTCTTGCAGACATTCGAACGTAATATACGGATTGATTGCTTGCACGCCATAACCAAGTAGTAGACTGAAGTGGTGTACTTCACGCGGCTCTCCAGATTCAAGCACCAACCCTACGCGGGTGCGAGATCCTGCCCGGATGAGATGGTGATGTAGACCGGCAGATGCCAATAAAGCCGAGATGGGGGCATGATTGCAGTCGAATTCCTTGTCCGAAAGAATCAGGATCGTGGCACCTGCCGAAATAGCCAGGTCTGCCGCTTTGAACAAATCGTCTAATGCTTGTTCCAGACCATCCTTGCCATCAGCCACCTTGAATAGAATCGGCAGTGTTACCGATAAGAATCCGGGTTGGTCGAGCTGGCGCAGTTTTTCAAGTTCTGCGTTTTTTAGAATGGGAACCGGGAGTTTGAGCTGACGGCAATTGTCCGGTCCTGCTTGCAAAAGATTACCCTCAGCACCCAGGTTTAGCATTGTGGCAGTAATCAATTCCTCACGTATGGGATCAATCGGCGGGTTAGTTACCTGTGCAAAAAGCTGTTTAAAATAGTTATACAACAGTTGGGGTTTGTCTGATAACACAGCCAAAGGTGTGTCCGTACCCATTGAGCCAATGGGCTGAATCCCGTTCATTGCCATAGGGGAAAGATTGATGCGCAAGTCTTCAAAATTATATCCAAAAACTTGCTGGCGCTGCAACACCATGTTGTGATCATACAGTGGCGGCTCGTCAACGATACTGGGTAAATCTTCGAGATGTAGTAAATTTTCATCCAACCATTGCTGATAAGGATGTTGTGTGATCACCTGTCGCTTGAGTTCTTCGTCGCTAATGATGCGTTGTTCCTTGGTATCGACCAGAAACATGCGGCCTGGTTGCAGTCGACGCTTTTCCAAAATGCGTTCTGGTGGTATATCGAGAACCCCTACTTCTGAGGCCATAACCACCAGATCATCCTTAGTGATGTAATATCGAGAAGGACGTAGGCCATTGCGGTCAAGCACTGCCCCCACGCTAACACCATCTGTAAAGGCAATTGACGCTGGACCATCCCACGGTTCCATGAGACAACTATGGTATTCATAGAATGCGCGTTTCTCATCGCTCATGTTCTGATGGTTTTCCCATGGCTCTGGGATCATCATCATCATTGCATGCGGTAAAGAGCGGCCACTTAGCCATAAAAACTCAAGGCAATTATCCAGTTTGGCAGAGTCGCTACCATCTTCTTGAATAATAGGTAATAATTTGGATAAGTCAGTGTCGAATAAATCAGAGGATAACATCGTCTGGCGTGCACGCATCCAGTTCTCATTGCCCCGCAGGGTATTGATTTCTCCATTATGAATTGAATGGCGGTAGGGATGAGAGCGTTCCCAACTGGGAAAGGTGTTTGTGCTGAAGCGGGAGTGTACCAATGCCAGCGAAGTGTCAAGCAAAGGATCGGAAAGGTCAGGGTAAAATGTAGCAACTTGGCGTGATGTTAGCATGCCCTTGTATATGAGTGTCTTGCTGGAGAGACTAGGGAGATAGAAATAGTCACCGCCGGGAAGGTTGCCGTACCGAATCATGTTTTCGGCTTGCCGCCGAATGGCATAGAGTTTGCGTTCGAAAACCATATCGTCCTGGATTTCTGCTTGTCTTCCAATAAAAACCTGACGGATGAAAGGCTCGCATGACTTCGCCGTATCGCCAAGGTATAAGTTATTGGTAGGAACGCTGCGCCATCCGAGAACGCGCTGGCCTTCACGACGCACGATCTCTTCCAAGTATTTTTCACAGTGGTGGCGTTGATCGCTATCGGTTGGAAGAAAGGCCATGCCTACACCATATTGTCCTGGTTTTGGTAGCTGAAAACCAAGGCCATCACAAGCGTCACTGAGGAAAGTATGCGGGATTTGCAGCAAAATGCCAGCTCCATCACCGGTGTTCTTCTCATGACCACAGGCACCGCGATGGTCAAGATTATGCAAGATTGTGAGCGCCTGATCCACGATCTGATGTGAAGCTTTACCTTTGATGTTAACAACAAAACCTATACCGCACGCATCGTGTTCATAAGCGGGATCGTAGAGGCCCTGTTTGGATGGAATGCCTGGTTTTATCATGTTCATAGCCTTTTTCGTCGATTGCCATTACTCATGTCTACCATACTGGTTAACCATGCGCTTAGAGTCGCATCTGAGGAGGTAGTGATTATCAGTAGAATATCGCTCGTAACTACCGTTAAGGCCGGTGGAAGGGTTACTGCTAACGTGCCGGCTGATCCGCTAAGTGATCGTTCTTGTTTCACTGCTGGAATAAAGTTATATTTTTTAAGAGATTGGTATCTGGCAGAACATCAGGTGGTGTACCGCGTTTTGCAATGACGTGAGTGTTCTGTCCCTCTATCCGTGATAGCAATAGATCATCAACAATTCTTTTAGTAATGGCAATATCAGAGACAAAAATATAAATTCGTTTCATGATGATCCACCTAGTTATCCTAATATTTTGTTATAAAACTAGAAAATATTAACGAGAGCCGTTTCAGATATTGATTATATGCCTTTTGCTAATTTTTTTCTGATATATAGAGTTTTTACTGAGGAAAAATTCTTAGACTGAAAGATGGTTAGTTAATGTAGTCGATCAGCATGCAAAACTTACCACTATTTTGCTAAAACGGCGTTGAAAAAAATCATCCTGGATTGTTTAATATCCGATATTTATTCGGAGAATTTTGATGAGTTAATTATGTAAATAACTGTCGAGGTAAGAAGACGACATTTTGTTAGTAAGGAAAACATCAGTTCAACACTGCTAGTTTAACTTGCACACCTGCAGTTGGCTGATAAAAGGCAAGGTAGGGAATCAACATGTAATTTGAATAATGGCTAATGTATTTACTCAGCTTGCCAAGCTCGAGGGTTTTGATGGTTTAAATCGGTGGTTAGAAAAGATATGTGATGAGCTGATAAATCGCAAGTATTCAATCCTACCATCACAACATTTGACTCTGTGCTTTCGTCAAGAACAACCGACTCCACGTCAAATAACAACTCTTTTTCAGGATATTAAGTGCTTATAGCTGAAGCGCAGATTTTTAAATGGACATTTCTTGCAGTTTCTCAGGTGGAAGCGCATTGTGTGGATATTATTTTTCAAAAAAAATTAGTCGAAGAAAAAGACAGAGACTTTGGGTTGGTGAAAAGAGCCGAGAGAAATTTGATAAAGCCGTTGAGTGTGTTGGTGAGTTACTTGGCTGGCAAAGATTTCTTAGTGGCCAATAAATTTTGCGTCGCAGAATCAACGTGGTGGGAACTTTATCTTATGCGCGCAATGCAGAGTATAATTTCTTTTCTTATAAAAATGTTTCGCGGTATTTGGATAAAATTCTTTCGCGACCTGCACGTAAAAGAGCAGAAGCCGTTTAGTTTCCCCGCTTTATTTAGTATTTCATGTACTTGACCAAAAAGCGACGAGTGAGTGAATCATTCGTGTTTTGTATCGGTCAAAGATCTGAGTGTCATTAAAAAAAGTGCTGATTATCGTATTTTGCATTCAAAAACGCATTGTTTACAACAATCAACTCTTTTTGTCATACAGTTAGCTGTTTTCTAGAAACCTATGCCTAAATATCCTCCGGTTGTTAAGCCATCAACGTCGACGCTATCTTTTTCCCCACCTGTGACGTGATAGAGAGCATCAACACCTGCATAGAAATCTTTCCATATTCGATACTCTGCGCCAGAGCCAAATACTACGCCAGGAATAAAGAATGAACCTGATTCTCCGGGAGGACTTATGATGTAAACCCCGAAACCGGGTGGAATAATCTACGGTCTAAATCTCGAGCCTCCGCGAAACTTTATTTTCGGTGATGCGTATATGGACAATTGGCTTGTTGTTATTAGGCGAGGATTCATGGAGCTACCAGCCAATTGAGTGAGAACATTGGCTAATGCATTGTCTTGTACATGGGAGCTGAATATTTTGTACTCAAACATTAGTTCGGCTAGAACACTGGTTTTGGGTGCTATGCCTCAGCATCATTGGTTAAGTTCCAATCAAAACCAGCACTGAAATATCAAGCATTTTTATCAGGTCGATCCTGTGCACCTACAGGGACAACTTTACTCTGGAACGTTAAGCCATTGTGATGTTGCGTGTGATGTGCAAAAACACCGCTGAAAAATACCATGTTATTTTTATTTGTGGCTGTTATTACAGTGGTTTTTTTTGTTGGGTTTCCTCAACCTGTTGTATTTTTTTGTTACTTGAGAAGACTGTGTTTTAAATTTTGTTAATTCATTTTGTATTGCTTGCATGCCATTCTGCATGGTATGCATATTACTCTGTATTGTTTTTAATTGTTCTTCTAGTTCTTTAATGCGCTATGCCGCAGCATCTTGAGCAAATACTTGCGGCGAAGTTACTATTGCAATTAAATAAAGAACTGTAAAGATTTTCAAGATGGAAAGTGTTTTTTTAAACATATGTTATCTATGGAGTATGCTCAGACCAGGAAGACTTATCAAGCGCTGAAAAGTATCAAGCGAAATGATAATTTGATCAATACATCTGCTACTTTGCTAACTTGGCCAGCGCAGTAGTGTGGGGCTAAGTTGCGTTGGTGAATCATGTAAATGTCGGGTTATAGCTGATGTTTGACATAAAGTTTGAACTACACTGTTTTGGTAGGCTAATTAGATGATTTAACCCACAGTTCGTGTGGATAAGTATGTGTATAACTAACTAATTAGATACCTAACTTGAGTATTTATAAGGATCTTTTTTAAGTTGCACAATTTTTGACCTCTTTGTTATACATTTAAAATCAAAAGGTTAAAGTTTGTTCTGGTATTTTAAACAGTTTTTTTTAGCGATGCCAGTCATTTTGTAACAAAACTATGCCTTCGTAAAATCAAAAAATGGATAATTAATAAAAGCGCCTTTTATTTTTCTTTTTGTTAAAAAGTAGGCTGTGCTGTTTACAATTTTTATGCATTAAAAGCCAAAAAATTAATTATTGGGTGCAAACAGTATTTTCAGTTAAGCTTTTTAAGCTAATAAACATATGGGTTACAGATCGAAACTTAATATAGTGGTGCAGTATTGGAGTTAGTTGCACTGAAGCGCTTGAATACGTATAAACAGGTAAAATAGCAGGTGAAAAGACTGTTAAAAACTGAGGCAATGATCATGAAACGTTTTCATATCGATGGAGATAATCTACGCGCATGATGGTTGATAACCTATAAATAGAAATAAGGAATTTAATGGATGAGTGGGACAGCATGATGAACTTATTCAAAGTGACAAAGCAAATGCCATGCATTGGGTTGATGAAATTTAAATTCTTTGGGTACAGACTATACCGACAGTTAATTTTTTTGGTGTGCTGGTGATATATCTCAGAATAATGAGGGTGTTGATATGAGTCAAGATGATAAGAAGATTACAGTCTTTTATGATGGTGCTTGTCCCAGTTGTATTAAAGATCGGCAAAGTTATGAGGAAATGGCCGGCAAAGATGGAGAAAACGTCTGCTGGTTTGACATTACTGGACAGGACGCCCATCTGCGCGAAATTGGCATAGATCCGCGCAAAGCCATAACTGAATTACATGTACGCAATGAACACCAGCAGATTCTTTCAGAACTGGATGCTTATATATTACTGATGAAACGAGTGCCGCGAATGAAACCATTGGCTTGGTTAATTGGCTTGCCGGTTATTCGGCCGTTATTGTCGTCACTCTATCGTTGCATGGTTAATCGGCGCTTAAAGGAAAGTGGGCGTTTGTAGATAAGAAAAGTTATTATACTTTTCAATTTTACTAAACTGATGTTTTATCAAAATAGCTTAGGCTGTTTGTTATTGTGTGTTTGAAGTTGTGTTTGAATATTGGATCTGATCCCATTTCTCGTCTCCACTAGGCCTTTGTGCATAACAATTGGGTGGTGTTCATTTTTGTCAGCCTTGCACTTGACTTCTTTCTGTAAAGGATAAGCAAATGAAGTATAAAGACTTGCGGGATTTTATTTCGCAACTGGAAACATTGGGTGAACTCAAACGTATCAAATTAGAAGTTGATCCGGTGCTAGAAATGACCGAGATCTGTGATCGCATTCTCAAAGCAGAAGGTCCCGCTGTCCTGTTTGAAAATCCCAAAGGGCATAACATGCCGGTATTGGCTAACCTGTTTGGCACACCCAAACGTGTTGCCATGGGTATGGGGCAAGAGTCTGTCGAGGCGTTGCGTGAAGTCGGTAAACTGCTTGCGTATCTGAAAGAACCCGATCCACCAAAGGGATTGAAAGATGCCTGGGATAAATTACCGGTGTTGAAACAGGTGTTAAATATGGCGCCGAAAGTTTTGAGCAGTGCGCCGTGCCAAGAAATTGTGTGGGAAGACAACGATGTTGATCTGAGCAGAATACCGATCCAAACCTGTTGGCCGGGTGATGTGGCACCACTTATTACCTGGGGCTTAACTGTCACCAAAGGTCCCAACAAAACGCGACAGAATTTAGGTATCTACCGTCAACAAGTCATCGGCCCAAATAAAGTTATTATGCGCTGGCTGGCGCATCGTGGTGGAGCGTTGGATTTTCGTGAGTTTACCCTGAAGAATCCAGGTAAACCATACCCCATTGCCGTCGCGCTCGGCGCTGATCCCGCTACGATTTTGGGCGCAGTAACGCCCGTTCCGGATACTTTAAGCGAATACCAATTTGCCGGATTATTGCGTGGTTCCAAAACCGAAGTGATTAAATGCATCGGCAACGACTTACAAGTCCCCGCTAGTGCCGAGATGGTTCTGGAAGGTGCAATTTATCCTGATGAAACCGCGCTGGAAGGCCCGTACGGCGATCATACCGGTTACTACAACGAACAAGAGACTTTCCCTGTATTGACTGTCGAGCGTATTACCATGCGTCGCGATCCAATTTATCACTCCACCTATACCGGCAAGCCACCCGATGAACCCGCGATACTCGGCGTGGCACTGAATGAGGTTTTTGTGCCGCTATTACAAAAACAATTTCCGGAAATTACCGATTTTTATCTGCCGCCCGAAGGTTGCTCGTACCGCATGGCAGTGGTGAGTATGAAAAAACAATATGCTGGGCATAGTAAGCGCGTCATGTTTGGTATCTGGAGCTTTTTACGCCAATTTATGTAC
>JAJFJG010000182.1 GCA_021774265.1 Nitrosomonas sp. | reverse complement strand
CTTCTTACTTCAGCAATAATATCCATACTTAACACTCCAGAGTTCTCCGACAAAATGTCGGATATTAATCAATCTGGGGTGGAAACTTTTCAACGCTGTTTTCCCCAGAACTCTGGTAAGTTTTGCACGCTGATTAACATTGGACGTCCTTTAGGTGACAATCTCTGGCTGAGAGCGGATGTCAGTCATTACCGTTCGAGTGGATATGTCGATAATGCCGATCCAAGATCATCCAATGCAACAGGCTCGATTTTGTGGAAACCAAACAATGAGCTGAGCATGACATTTAGTTTTGATTTTCTACAAGACAAACTTCAGAACTACTGGGGTACCCCACTTGTTTCTGGCGCTTTCGGTGCACAACCTCTCCGCGGCGTGGTCAAAACCACCGATGGACGCACTATTGATGCGCGAACACGTTTTAATAATTATAACGTTAATAATGAAAAGGCTAATGCTCATCAATATTTCACACGTATGGATACCAAGTTTCAACCCAGTAAAAACTTCTCTGTACGAAATAGTTTTTACTTTCTAAAGGCCAACCGAAAGTGGCAAAATGCAGAAACTTATACATTCAATTCGGCAACCAGTCTGATTGATCGAGATCGGTTTTTTGTTTCTCACGATCAAAATACTATTGGCAATCGTATTGACTTTACATTTCACAATACTATAGCCGGCATGCCAAACCAGTCTTTAGTCGGTGTTGACTTTAGTTATGTCGACTTTAAACGTAGAAGTCGTTTTCTCGGAAATGTTGACAGTGTTGATCCTTTTAACCCAAATGGCGGCACATTTGCCGACCCAAACCAAACCTTTTCAAACCCAACAAAAATAACCACAGTGGCCGTTTTTTTTGAGGATACTTTGCAAGTCACTCAAAACTTACGGCTGATGGCAGGACTGCGCCATGACCAAATCAAACTTGATCGAAACAGTTTAAATTTGGATGGCAGCTTTAATAGTGTTAATGCGTTTGAGCGCTCTTTTAATCCAAACAGTTGGCGGCTTGGCATTGTTTATGACATTAATCCATCTTGGGTGGGTTACGCACAGTGGTCATCCGGCGCAGACCCTGTTGGATCAAATATTTTTCTGGTTAATGGCAATCAAAATTTTGATCTCACCAGTGCACAGCAATGGGAAGTCGGAATGAAATCCATATTTTTGGGCGGGCGAGCAGAAGCAACATTGGCTTTGTACCATATTGAGAGAAAAAATATTCTTGTACAAACCGGTAGTGAAAGGACGGTTGAAAATGTAGGGAGCCAACAATCAAAGGGGGTTGAACTCGAAGGTGCGTTGCGTGTCACTCATAAATGGAACGTTGGCGCTAATGCCGCTTATACCAATGCGAAGTTTGGGTCATTTGGTGCCAATTCCGGCAAGACGCCTCCCAATGTACCAGAGTGGGTGGCAAACGCTTGGACACGTTATCAAAATATTGCAGGTTTACCGCTGGAAGTTGGCGGAAATTTTCGCTATGTCGGTAACCGGTTCAATAACAATACGAATACTGTGACCTTAAAAAGTTATGAACTGGTTGATATCCATGCAAGCTATCAAAAGGGATCAGCTCGCTTCACCGCAAGAATAACAAATTTGTTTGACAAAGTTTACGCTTATTGGGGCGATACTTTTTATCCAGATCAAGTATTGCTTGGATATCCACGGGCTTTTGAAATCAGCTCTCAATTCAGTTTCTAAAATCTGCTGACCGATAATGATACGCTTTTTAGTCTTAGTACATCGCTGGATGGGCATAATACTGTGCCTATTTTTTTCGGTTTGGTTTATTAGCGGTGCGGTGCTCATCTACCACCCTTTTCCTTCCTTATCAGAGGTTGAACGATTGTCGCATCGTGCCGATGTCGATTATTCGAAAATTTCTGTATCCCCGAGTGAAGCCATTAATGCTGCGAATATCTTTGAGCCAGACCGTTTACGATTGATTGATCGTGAAGGCCGTCCGATCTATGTTTTACATTCTATCAACAACACAGTTTTTACGATGAGCGGAGATGATGGCATAAAGCTAAGTGCAATTACGAATGAAACGGCGGGTCGTATTGCAGAAAGTTTTTTAAGCAAACCAATGAGTCGTGTTGATGGGCCAATTAAATATGATCAGTGGATTGTGCATCAATGGTTTGATACTTACCGCCCTTTTTATCGTGTGCATTTCGACGATACGGATAAAACAGTGCTCTATGTGTCCGAACGCACCGGAGAAGTAGTGCAAAAAACACTCGGAAGTGAACGCGTTTGGAATTATTTTGGTGCTGTGATTCATTGGATATACCCAACTGTATTGAGAAAAAATTGGGAACTCTGGGATCAAACTGTCTGGTGGATTTCGCTTTTAGGTGTTCTAACGACAGTTGCAGGATTATGGCTTGGCGTATCTCGATTGCGCGTAGTAAAACCGGCAAATCGATTCATTATCTCCAGCCCATTTAATGGTTGAGACCTTTGCACGGCAAACCCCCATCAAAAATGTATTCTGTAGTAAAATTTATCTTTTAATCAGTATGTTAAATGCAAGTTATGAGTTTCTCTGATTTTGATGTCATTCGCCGTACCCGTAAAGGCAACTTTCTGAATC
>JAJFJG010000181.1 GCA_021774265.1 Nitrosomonas sp. | reverse complement strand
TGGAGATCAAATGTGGCATCAGAACAGCTCCGGCATTAAGGGAAGCGCTGAAGAGGGCGATTTTTTTGGATCTAGCCTTGCAGCTGGGGACTTCAACGGCGACGGCAAAGATGACCTCGCTATTGGTGTCGAGCTTGAAGATATTGGCTCTATCAACGGTGCTGGTGCTGTTAATGTTTTGCATGGCTCAAGCAACGGCTTAACGGCAAATGGAGATCAAATGTGGCATCAGAACAGCTCCGGCATTAAGGGAAGCGCTGAAGAGGGCGATTTTTTTGGATCTAGCCTTGCAGCTGGGGACTTCAACGGCGACGGCAAAGATGACCTCGCTGTTGGGGTCTTTAGTGAAGACATTGGCTCTATCATCGATGCTGGCGCTGTTAATGTTTTGTATGGCTCAAACAGCGGCTTAACGGCAAATGGAAACCAAATGTGGCATCAAGACAGCCCCGGCATTAAGGGAAGCGCTGAAGAGGGTGATAATTTTGGATCTAGCCTTGTAGTTGAAGACTTTAATTTTGATGGCTACGACGATCTCGCGATTGGAATTATTGGTGAGGATGGTGGCTCAATTGAAGATGCGGGTAGTGTTGTAATTCTATTTGGCTCGGGCTTGGGTCTAATAGCGTAAGATTCTGTGACTCTGTTGCAAGAAATAATTTTTGATGAAAAGTGAAGTTCAGAAGTATTGAAATATAGCTTTTTATTTCTTGCAACAGAGCCTCGGGTTAGGTTCTGTCGCATTAAGCGAGATCATCGATACATTGTGTAGACTGTTGACTTCGAAAAAATGGTGAGGCTACATGCTGGTTGTAAAAGGAATGTGATTTCCGATTGAGGTGATTCTGGTCTGCATTCGCTGGTACGCGGTATATCCTCTAAGTTGCCAGCACCTGGAAGAAATGATGGAGGAGCGTGGTGTATCTGTGGATCATTCTACAGTAAGCCGTGAGTGATCCGGTTTCTACCATTACTGGAAAAGATTTTCAGAAAGCATAAGCACCCGGTTGGTAGAAGCTGGTGGATGGACGAGACTTATTCAAGGTCAAAGGCGTTTGGAAACACCTCTATCGCGCTGTGGACAAGGATGGTAAAACGATCGACTTTCTATTAACGGCCAAGCGCGATAAGGCCCGCTGCTAAACGCTTTTTTGACAAAGCCATGCAAGCCAATGGCGTTCCTGAAAAGGTCACGATGGATAAAAGTGGTGCGAATAAAGCAGCGATTGATGAGATCAATGCCAACAGAGAGATGCCCATGGGGGGTCGCCAGGTCAAATATCTCAATAATATTGTAGAACAAGACCATCGAGCAGTGAAGCAAATAACGAAGCCTATGAATTTAACACAATTATTCTGCGATATAGATGATTTTGCCAGGACTTTATGCCGAAATGGCAGAAACAGCTTATTCTAGGCTATGTCGTAATTAACTGTTGAAATTGCCTTGTTTTCCAAAGAGCTGATAAAAAATAGAAGGTTGGTGTAATGTTTTGACCGAGACGATCAACCATTCGATGCCACCCCAGATAATTCCCGAGATAACGCGTCGCCACGCTATGAAACTTCGCTATCCATTGTTTTCATGGCGTATGCCCCTATTTTTACATCCTGATACTGATACACATTGGACGCTCAATTCAACAATTAATTGCGACATAGCCTATGTTTTCACACTACCATATAACCGATCAGGTACTTGATGATTTAGAGTTTGAGCACTGCCATACCACTGATAAATGTTATGCTGGCTGGGTTAAAACTGTTTACCTGTTAGGCAATAGGTGGTCGGTCACGAAGATTGCAGAAGCACTGTTGATTGATCGTGAAACTGTCCGCAATCACTCGCAATCACTTTAAGCGTTACCTCAAAGGCGGTTTGGCTGCTTTGCAGAGAAACGACGCGGGCGGCAGTGACGCCGCACTTACGAAGGAGTAACGGAAAGCGTAGGATCAGCATCTTCGAGGGTGTCTTTACCTCACCGCCAAAGAAATTGCACATTATATCGAACAGGCGTGGCGGGTTACCTACAGCGAAAGCGGCATGACACAGTTGTTGCATCGGCCGGGCTATGTTTAGGCTATGTAACAATTAATGCTAACATAGCCAGTAAAAATAAGGGTTTTGCTTATATCTATGGTTTTGCTGTATATGGGAAAATCGGTTACCAAAAACGATGGGATCAATCCTATAAAGGTCAAAAAGCGGCCACGACAAAATTCTAATATTCTGAATTTAAATGAAGAACGGCTGTCGGCTGTTGTTTGACTTCCAAAATTTGGGCTTTTTTTGTGTCTAGATTTTGATGTCTCATAATAGGTAATATTGATGGGTATTCAATTATTTAGTAAAGATCAGTGCCTCATTACATACCTTTGTAGGATTAAACCCGAGGATGGCGGAATAGGCAAGACAAACCAAACTTGCCTTGCCTGTGCCATGAAGGTGAATAGTGGTGCAAATTTCTACAAGGCTGTAGTTTCCTGTTAGAGAAATTCAGAATCTGGGATGCGGGATGACACAGAACTTTCGCTCTGCTTGATCGGAAGTGCGAGTAGACACATTGCGAGGCAGATTGTGGGACTGAGCAAAAATATGTTGTCTGAGCCCCGACTATGGGGGATGGAAATTTTGGCTATGTCGCAATTAGTTGTTGAAAATGATTTGCAAATTAATTGATGTCTTATACATCATTAAGTTGTAATTTTTTTAGTAGGAAAAAAATCATTTACAATCAGATGACTGTGAAATTCAATAATTAACTACGACATAGCTAAAATTTTTAATCTCTCCCGGGTTTAATTCCTCGCCACTTGCAGCGGATGCTTTTTTTTGAAACTGAATCGACGATGATGAACGGCTCGAAGAATCAAAGAAAATAACAAATAAATCTATGAGTAAAGGAAGTCTACTTTGAAAATAATGTTTTTCGCCAACACCGACTGGTATCTCTACAACTTTCGCCGAGCGCTTGCACTAGCAGTGCGTGATTCCGGTCATGAGGTGATACTGGTTTCACCTCCTGGCCCCTAC
This sequence comes from Nitrosomonas sp., assembly GCA_021774265.1. Taxonomy (GTDB): domain Bacteria; phylum Pseudomonadota; class Gammaproteobacteria; order Burkholderiales; family Nitrosomonadaceae; genus Nitrosomonas. Next base: position 1,572 of record JAJFJG010000181.1, on the reverse strand, counting down.
GAGGACAGGCTTGAGGCCTTGGGTCTTCGCTGGATTGCAGCACCTATGGAACGGCGCAGCCTTAATCCCCTACGCGAATTGGCATTTATCATTTGGTTGCGTAAGTTAATCCGTGCGGAAGGTATTGATCTGGTCCACGGTTTTACCATCAAAAGCGCGGTGTATGGGGCCGTAGCGGCTCGTTTTTCCGGCAATCGTTCCCGTATAAGTGCTGTGGCCGGCCTGGGATATGTGTTTACGAGTCGTGATTGGCGTGCCAGATTTCTTCGTCCGTTTGTAAGTTCGATGATGCGTTTTGCCATGAATGGCAAGAAAGCAAGACTTATCTTGCAAAATCCAGATGATGTTGCTTTATTTGGGACCGCAGGTATTGTCGATTCTTCGCGTATTCGTTTGATTCGTGGTTCGGGTGTAAATTGTTCTCAATTCTCACAATGTGCCGTTCGAACTTCTTTGGAGGAGCCGCTTCGCATACTTTTGGCGGCACGCTTATTATGGGACAAGGGCATAGCAGAATATGTAGAGGCATCAAAAATATTGAAAACCCAAGGTCGATCTGTTCACTTTCTACTTGCTGGTGATCCTGATCCGGGCAATCCAGACGCTGTTCCCGAGCCTGCGATAACAGCATGGGAGGAGGAAGGGCTTGTCGAGTGGCTGGGCCACGTGGATGATATGCCGGCCTTATTTGCTTCGGTTCACGCTCTGGCCTTGCCAACGGCTTATGGTGAGGGGGTGCCAAGATCATTAATTGAGGCGGCAGCATGCGGCCTAACTTTGGTCGCTACGGATGCTCCTGGTTGCCGAGAAGTCATTACAAACGAAGTGAATGGTTTTCTGGTTCCACTTCGAAATGCCGAAGCTTTGGCAGTAGCTATCGCACGCATTGCTGATAATCCCGAATTGGCGGTAAGAATGGGACAAGCAGCAAAAGCTAAAGCCCTGCTGGAGTTTGATGAACGTATTGTGATTGACCAGACTTTAGCGGTTTATGATGAGCTGAGTTAAGCTGTGGTGTGGATTAACGCCAAGCTAAATGTCAGTTTGACGACAGAAGGTGTCAGTGTTGATCCCATTAGCCTGGGATGCCTTCCATTAAGGCGCAGTGACCTGTCGGTTCTGTCGCATTAAGCGCAAAAATGCATATTTCGGATGAGCTGATATGCCATCCCCTTAAACTGGACGAAATTATTCTGCCAGCGCATAAAATTTCTCAGCAAAAGACATCTTGTCAGCTCCTTCCATCATCATCTGACCTTTGCGAATCATGTGCATCAGTTAGATGCCAGCCAAAATGTTTTTAGCTAATTGACAAGATTTGAATTCGAGCATAGCAAGCAGGTTCTTGAGGAAAATATAAGTATGGGAACCTATATGGTCCTCTTCTTTACAAGGGCCTGCTTGCTTTTCTTAACCCGAATTTAGGTTAAATGAGACCTTTGCACGGCAAACCCCCATCAAAAATGTATTCTGTAGTAAAATTTATCTTTTAATCAGTATGTTAAATGCAAGTTATGAGTTTCTCTGATTTTGATGTCATTCGCCGTACCCGTAAAGGCAACTTTCTGAATC
>JAJFJG010000019.1 GCA_021774265.1 Nitrosomonas sp. | reverse complement strand
TAATACACCGTCCACCATAGATAAAACACGTTCAACTTCGCCACCAAAATCTGCGTGACCCGGTGTGTCAACGATATTAATATGTATGCCTTCGTAATCAATGGCACAATTTTTGGACAAAATCGTAATGCCACGCTCCTTTTCAATATCGTTAGAATCCATCACGCGCTCAGAAATTTGCTTATGCGCGGCAAAAGTGCCGGCTTGGTGCAGTAATTTGTCTACCAATGTAGTTTTACCATGGTCAACGTGAGCGATAATGGCGATGTTGCGGATAGGGCGAGACATATAAAGTAAATTCCTTAAAAATAAGCCGTTAGTCAATATGACTAAGGGGCGATATTATAGCAGTCGACTGATAACATAGCCAATTTTCTGTAAAACCTAAATGATAAGCTAAGATACCAAGGTAAGACTGGACTCTTTCATCATTATATTGTCTATTTGTTACAGACAAACTAGGGAAATAAGATGCTTTCTTGTCAAAGTAATGGCCACGATCAGGGCATAAATTGATTGGCGACTCCTTAAATAAAAATAGAGACATGGACGAACATTTTCATCATCTCATTGCATTAGCCATTTCAGGCGTTGTTGTAACGCTTTGTGTGGCTTTACACTATGAAGCCCTGCGTTTTCTCGGACGCATGCTTGGGATGCATGTACACAAACGTATTGGTGTTTTGCTAGTTATGCTAGGATTACTACTAGCTCATGTCTTAGAAATATGGATTTTTGCAATTGGTTATATGTTCGTACAACAAGGTGTTGGCTTTGGCTATATTTCCGGCATGGAAAATGGCAATTTCATGGATTATGTTTATTACTCATCCGTTGTTTATACCACGCTAGGCTTCGGTGACTTATTGCCTGTTGGTGCGATACGAATGTTGAGTGCGGCAGAAGGTTTGGCTGGGTTCGCTCTAATCACATGGTCAGCTTCCTTTACCTTTTTAGCCATGCAACGTTTCTGGCCGCATCCATTGGATGAAACGCAGTCGGATTCGGAAGATGAAACCAAATAATTTATCTTGCACATAACGACAAAATCCATAAAATAAGTGGCTTCTCAAATCTGAATTAACTGTGATATACACTCAAAAGAATCCGGCACTTTTGGTCATTGGCTTGGTCATGTTGGCTATCTGGTATTTTACGAGCAATGGCCTACTGGCTCCTGTACTCGAGCATTTGGGTGCTGGTAAGGACTATAGGTATACTAGCGAATTAAAAGCCATACCCTTATATTTTGGCATTGTCGCCACGGTATTGGGTGTTTGGCATTGGTTAGGCCAGCACAAAGAAGGCGGTTTTGATTTTTATTCGTCCTCCATCGCGGGCGGGATGTTTATTCTCTTGATTACAATGCTGGTGCGCTGGTTTATTGCGCCAGAAATTGCTGTTTTGAGTATTGGGCTGGGAGAAGTTGGCGATACGGGCAAGCATATCCATGAATTGCTGGGTTTAAACTATGTTGTGTTGGGAATTGTGGCTGGTATTATTATCGTCAATGTCTTCAAAGTGCCTGTTTGGGCAAAGAATGGTGTACGTTTATCACGTTTGGGCCTTAAAACCGGTGTCATTCTTTTGGGTGCATTATATAGTGCGGCTGAGTTAAAAAACCTTGGTGGCCTTTCAATCATAATGATTGGCTTTTTTGTACTCGGTTCTGTGGGTATTGTGCTGTGGATCGGTGCTAGGCGTAACATTCCAAATTCTATGGGTGGCGTTTTGTCTGCTGGCATGGGTGTCTGTGGCGTATCAGCAACGGTTGCTGTGGCACCTGTCGTCCAGGCCAAGCCAGTTGAAATTGCCTATACCATTGGCACCATCTTGATATGGGGTGTTGCCTGCATGTTTCTATTTCCTATCATCGGAAATCTGTTGAATATGAGCTATGTTCAATTCGGCGCTTGGGCAGGGACGGGGATTTTAAATTCGGCGCAAGTGGCTGGTGCGGCATTGGCCTATCAACCGGACGGTATTGAAACACTGATGGTCGCGGAGATTTTCAATATCACTCGTGTTTTGATTTTACCGATTATCGTTCTGTGGCTTGCCATGTGGTATGTAAAACGAGAAGGTAACGCCACGACACAAGTGAATGTTGGTCACGTCGTCCTTGCAAAATTTCCAGTCTTTGTTTTGGGTTTTATATTGATGTTCGCGTTGTCTACAACGGGTGTTTTTGCACCAGCCAATCATTATCAAGGCAAGTACTTTGGTAATACTGTCGAGCAAGGTTTTAAACTTGAAAATCTATTGCAAGCAGAGCAGATTGCAATCCTTAAAGCGGATGCCAACAAAATACAGAATGCGGACTATCGTGAGGCCTATAATCGATTAATTAAAAACAACAAAATTATGTCTATCGCTGATGATACGGTGGTGCGTGGTTTGATTAATGCCAAAACGCTGTCACCTGATGCAAACAAGATATTGGCATCAGCTCACCAATCGGTACGACATACTGCCAAAAAAATAGACAACTTTCGCCAGTGGATTACTTGGTTGTTTGCATTTGGCCTTGTCGGGCTAGGTATGCAAATTACCGTCGGCTCGATGAAACAGGCAGGTGGGGAACCTGCCATTATTGGGGGTGTTGTCGGCTTTATCAAGGCGGCATTATCGTTGGTGGTTGTCATGCTTTTGGTGAGTGAAACTGTTTAATTGGAAAATTTTATGGAAAAAGACAAAATACAATCCTTTGATCGTGGTTCAGCATTGTCTATTTTTAGCAGTGACCGCAAAGAAGACCTAATCGCTTTAGCCCTTGCGTTTATTCTCGCGCTTGTTATTTATCTGATTGACTAAATCGAACGGTTATATGAGTAACATGTGTGTTTAATCATATTTTACTGGCAAGTCATGGAACAGAAGGCGCGCAGGCCGCTGAGTATGTCGCCATATCAAATTGTGTGAGCGGTGGAAAACTGATCCATTTGCTGATTGTGCCTGAATTATGGCAAGGTATGACAGGGGATGACTGGCTTAATAATGGCCACACACGCGATGATTTTTGTCGATATCTAGAAACTGAGTTGGGTAAAGAAGTTGATGGGCATTGTGAGCGGATCCGTAGAACGGCAAATTTACATCAACTAAATTACGCCAAAGAAATTATCTTAGGCGAGCCCGATAAAGTTCTGGTGCAATATAGTACAACGCAAGCGTTTGATTCAATTGTCATAGGTTCACCTCGCCCTAAAGATGTCGCGGGCCTACGTTCACGACTATTAACAGAAAATGTGATGCGTAGCTTGAAAATACCACTGATCATCACGCCCTATCCGCTATAAATACCATGCTTGCTAACGAATCAGAAAAAGATGCCGTATGGGCCACTATCAACACCCCGCTGACGCGACAAGAGCTTGAAGCATTTTGCCAGAACATAGAACGATTATTTCGTATTAATCCCATGCTAATTTTCAAGCAATGGACAGTATTGAGTTCAAATTGTTATCGTTTCTCAGGACGAAATATTAGCCAAGAAAAACCTTTTGATTTTGATTTGCGATTAACCGTCAGACAAATACCCAATGGTGTTCAGATTGATTATCAAGGCAGCTTAAAAACTCGCACGACCTTTGCTTTTGAGTCAACGCCGAGCAATGGCTCATATCAGTCTAGGTTAACAATAACAGATAGTTATGACAGTACGCCAGAAGTAGACCGCAAACAACAATTACATTTGGTGGATAAAAGTATTACTGTATGGGCAACGTATTTACAGCAATATTTACAATCGTGGAAAAAATGGTCGCACATCGGAATATGGCGTTGGTACATGAAAACCATATGGCAGCCAATGAAACCCAGCGGACGACGAATCTCTTACATACTGATATGGATGGCGATTTTTGAGCTTTTTTTGATTTTATTGGGCGCGCCGATTTATTTTATAAAGTGATTTTTATTCATAATGACTGCTTTTTATAATATTGTGAATTAAGCGTGTCCTAAAAACATTGCTTTTATGATGAAATATTAGATCTGTTGTCTTTGCTACTATTAAGATTTCGAGATGGACTAATAACGTAAATCAGCAGAGAAGTTATAAAAGCAATAACCTGTGTTCGCAGTCCTGACTATAGTCAGAAACGCTTGCTGATGCGGCCGGTGAATGCATCAAGAAGAAAGGAACGCAAAGTAAGATGGCTTGTTTGCAGCAGTTGCGGTATAAGCTGTGGGTACCTGTGTCCCTGTACCAAAGGAAGAATAATGATCAGGGCAACAAAAAACAGTGCTGAGTTGTTAATGAAGGCAATTTAACGTGGGAACAAACGTGTTGTCTTTCCATGTGCCGATTCGCCGAGGTCAACCATCATAACATCCTCCAGCTGCTTCAGCCTAAGCTTTCGTCCGGCTGTTTCACTAATTAAACTCACGCCCGGCATGGCTCCTAGGATACCAAGTATGACAAATACCGACATTGAGGTTCTTGAAAAAACGATTTGCTTCGAAGGTTTCTTTCGATTGGAGCGCTATCGCTTGCGTCATCGATTATTTAATGGCGAATGGAGCCGTCCGCTGGAACGCGAACTATTCGAACGGGGCCATGCTGCTGCTATTTTGCCTTATGATCCAGCTAGAGATGAGGTGATTTTGATTGAGCAGTTTCGCATAGGAGCCATGGCTGCACCGGGTGGCGCATGGTTGCTGGAAATTGTTGCTGGCATGATTGAAGTTGCCGAAACGGCAGAAGAAGTGGTCAGGCGTGAAAGCGTGGAAGAAGTGGATTGTGTGATTGCTGATCTTATACCACTTAACGATTTTTTGGTCAGTCCGGGAGGAACTACGGAGCGTGTTGCTTTATTTTGTGGTCGGGTTGACGCAACCCATGCCGGGGGAGTGCATGGTGCAAAAGCAGAAGAGGAGGATATCAAAGTGCATGTCATCACCTTTGCTGCGGCCATGGCGTTATTAAAATCAGGCCGAATAAATTCGGCGAGCGCGATTATTTCTTTACAGTGGCTGGCCTTAAATCGGGATCATGTGCGTTCATTATGGTCAGGAACGTAGGCTTGGGCAAGGGGACCTAAATAGACGCGAAATTTTGCGTGCAACACAAGACAAAGCACTCATTCATGTCGCTAAGCGTGCCAAATTTCAAATGCTGATCTTGATAAAACTGCGTGTCCGCCTTAACCCCTGTCATGCTTCGAGTCTATTGTTCGTAGCATTTCTAAGCTGTCTATGTCAGAATTGTCGACTAAGCTCTTGTCAATAAAAAATGTTTCTAATATTACAAATTTATTTGTTTTTGTGTTTTTACTCAATCGTGATTAAGGCATTATAAAAAGATGTAAGTCAACATACATAGTAATCTCACAGATTTTGTGAATTATTATCTATATGACGATTTAAATTATGCACAATAAATGTACTAAATGTGGCAGTGAGAATGTTCACAGATCTCACTTACGTAAAAATGAACGGACTATTTCAATGGTGCTTATCAAGCCATTGCGTTGTCATGATTGTAGAGCACGTTATTGGGTGCCAAACATAAAAGCTTATCTTATAGCAGGCACTGCATCTTTTTTTGGTTTGCTAATAATGTATTTTGTTTTTAAGAGTATTTTAATGCCTAATCAAAAAATCGTGCGATTAGAGCAGCTTGATGCCAGGAAGGAAGTGGCGATAAGTAATGCAGCCACAAAACTGCACAACGATTCTGAATTTGCCTTTACCCCAAAGAGGGCCACTAATGTCATGTCGCTAGCTGAAACAGAAGTGACCGCTGGAGCTAAAACGGGTTCTCAACTAGCAGAAGTAAATGCAGATAATCGCGTCTTCACAGTGCAATTGTTTTATGAGAATGCACAAAATGGGGATGCGGACGCGCAATATCAATTAGGGTTATTGTATTTAGAAGGAAAAAGTACCATACAAGACTTTGAAGAAGCCGCTAAATGGTTTGCATTAGCGGCTGAGAAAAACCATATTCAGGCTCAGTATCAACTGGGAATTTTTTATAAAACCGGGCTTGGTATTGATATTGACCCGGGAAAGAGCTATATGTGGTTAAATCTTGCTGCCGCAGCCGGGGTAGAAAAAGCCGCATGGGCGAGAGATGAGATTATGCGGTCTCTGAATCCCGAGCAACTTAAACAGGCACAAAAGGCTGCTCGCGAGTGGATTCTTAATCTAAACAAAGAAACCAGTATTGATAATGACTAAAGTTATCTGATTGTCTCTGAAATTAAGTTATGTACTCGCGAATTTCAGAATTCCTGCATTAGAAATACAGAGCCCTAAACTGTGAAGCATGCAAAACCATTGCATGTGGGCGTACACAATCAGAAACATTGCTTGGTTGATGGTAAATGGTTTGGGGTGAAAAGAAAATTTAGCTCAAACCTCTGACACTTCAAAAAAACAAGTAACTGACAGATTGGGTCCGAGCTAAGAGTCGCTTAATATTTGTAATGTTCGTGCCTGTCCGCTTTGTGTAATCAATGCAGAGGAGCGTTATGATCGATTTTCTTAGGCTAATTATGTTTGCGACGTATACGCCTTAAGTCAACTAGGCCTAAAGCTAACAGACTAAGGTTCCTGGCAGTAGGAGCTGCTTCAGCTGATGTACTTTGATATAGAATTGGCTTGATCGGGTGTACGAAATGCAAAATCTGTCCCTAGTCGCACGCTAGTGAGGTTAAGTGCGGAAAACTGCCGTCATTAACACTGATTTCAATATTTGGGTTAATAATATTGTGGTTCGCACCGCGAAAGACCACTTGATTAAAGTCAGTTTCTGCCAATTTATCAAAATGCAAATCAAGAATCTCGCTGACTGTTACGTTGTCATCGCTGCTTGGGGTGCATCGGTTATCTCCGGCGAGTGATTTACAAACGCCCAGGCCTGCATTACCATTTCCAAGTGTTCCTATGATAGTTCCATTAATGGTGTCAATTAGATTTATGAAATTGTAAACTGATGCGCCGGCTTGAATTGACGCCGTGCTTAATAAACTGGCAAGTGCAATTGACAGTATTATTTTAATTATCATATTGATTATGCTCTCTCTTAGAATTGTCATTGTTCGTATTATTGATATAAGAAAATAATGCGATATAACTTTATATGTTTGATATTAAGGTGGAAATATAAATACCAATCATTGGTGGTTTGTTAAGTGTAAATAAAGTCGACGCTGCAAAAAATAACGCTGACTGAAGCCACAGATTCATTTATTGAATAGGGTTCATTCGGCAACTGAGTACTTGGTGATGAAGGTAGGTATTTGAAACAAAATAATTTAAATGACTCAGATTGGGCGGCGCTACGCGATGATGGGTGGTTATGAGTGACTTTGTTTATGATTGTTGTTCCATTGCCTCTGTCTGGCTGTTTGATGATGAAGCGACTGCCAAGGCGAGTGACCTGTTGGAACAATTAAAAGATGGCTACGCATTTGTTCCCAGCTCCAGGTATTTAGAATTCGGCAATGTTTTGATACAAGCTGAACAGCAAAAACGCATAACTAGTACACAAATATCAACACGCCTTGAGTTGATTTCTCGTCTATCCATTGTTACCCGTACAGAAACAGGCAGTCGGGCATTCCGGGAAATGCTAACCTCAATATTGCACCAGTTTCTGGAATTTAAACGTCGAACTGTTTTGAATTGAACGTGCTCGCGACCTGGGTGGCAGTAATTCTACGGCGTAGCAAGCATGTGTGCTCAATTCAGAACAGGGTAAGTTAAAAGCCAGAAAATTAAGTATTGGGTAGAAACTGTATTTTCAGTCAATCTTCCAAAGGCCAATAAACATATGGGCTGCAGACTAATATTTAATATACTGGTGTAATATTGAGGCTAACACTGTGAAAAAAGTCTATCAAGTGCAAGGCGCTGCTTAGTTGGCGCTAGATTAAGTTATTTTCCCTGTGCTCCGTGTAATTCCAAAATTCAATGATAGATTTATTATGCTTTATTCGCTTCGCGGGCTTGATGAAGCTTCTTGTAGCTTCTGATTAGTCTTAGGTGCTTGTCTAAGCCTTCTAGCTTCATGCTAGTTTTGGTTAGGCCAAAGAACCTTACTTCGCCAGATACAGAGCCGACTACATTGTCCATGGTTTTTTTACCGAACATTCTATTTAGGTTGACGATAAAATGCTCGAGCGCCAATTCTTCGTCTAGGGTGATCTCAAGTACTGCATGAACCGCTTGATAGAACAAGCCGCGCTCTACGGTATTGTCGTTGTATTGTAGGAACGCTTCTATTGGATCAATGGCTTCATCAAGCTCGCCTAAGGCCAGATAGATAAGAATTTTCAGCTCAAGAATGGTCAGTTGCCCCCAAACAGTATTTTCATCGAACTCAATGCCAATCAGGGTTCTAATATCCATGTAGTTATCTAGCTGACTTTCTTCTAAACGTTTCACCAAACCTACCAAAGTGTCATCACTGAGAGAATGAATATTCAAGATATCTTCGCGGTAATCCAGCGCTTTGTTGGTGTTGTCCCAAATAAGGTCTTCAATTGGATACACTTCTGAGTAATTCGGCACAAGGATGCGACAAGCAGTGACGCCTAGGTCATTAAACTCGGTAATATAAACTTCTTTACCTAGGCCTTCTAAAATTTCCAATAAACGCTCTTTTTCTTCTTCGTTGGAGCCTGAGAAATCCCATTCGCAGAATTCATAATCATGCTTGGTGCTAAAGAAGCGCCAGGAGATAACGCCTGTTGAGTCAATAAAGTGCTCAACAAAATTTTCTGGCTCTGCAACCGCTAGGCTATTAAAGGTTGGTCGTGGCACATCATTTAAACCTTCAAAGCTGCGACCTTGTAATAGCTCAGTCAGGCTGCGCTCCAGCGCGACTTCAAAGCTTGGGTGGGCACCAAATGATGCAAATACACCACCCGTTTTTGGGTTCATTAACGTTACACACATTACTGGGAATTGGCCGCCCAATGAGGCATCTTTAATCACCACAGGGAAGCCCTTCTCTTCCAAGGCATTAATCCCCTCTAAGATACTTGAGTACTTCTCAAGCATATGTTGCGGCACATCCGGCAAGACAATTTCTTCCTCAATAATTTGTTTCTTTACCGCACGTTCGAAAATCTCCGATAAACATTGCACCTGCGCTTCATGCAGGTTGTTGCCCGCACTCATACCGTTGCTTAAGAATAAGTTCTCAATCAAATTAGATGGGAAATACACGGTTTCCCCATCGGACTGACGCACATATGGAATAGCGCATATGCCACGTTGAACCAAGCCCGAGTTGGTATCAATCAGATTTGAGCTACACAGTTCACCGTGTTCATTGTAGATACCTAAACAATATTCATCCATAATGCCTACTGGTAGCTCGTCATTTGGCCCCGGTTTAAACCAAATTTCATTTGGATAATGCACAAAGTCGCTGTTGGCGATCTCTTCGCCAAAATACTGGTCGTTGTAAAAAAAATTGCAGTTAAGGCGCTCGACAAACTCACCCAGCGCCGAGCAAAGTGCGCTCTCTTTGGTTGAGCCTTTACCGTTGGTAAAACAGGCGGGCGAAGCTGCATCGCGTATATGTAATGACCACACATTTGGCACGATATTGCGCCAAGAAGAAATCTCGATTTTCATGCCAAGGCTAGCCAAAATGCCAGTCATATTCGAGATGGTTTGTTCAAGTGACAGGTCTTTACCTAAGATGTAAGTGTCAGTATCATTTTCAAATTGACCCATAAGCATGACTTGTGTGTCTTCGTCGAGGTTTTTAACTGACTCGATTTTAAACTCAGGACCAGTTTGCACTACTTTTTTTACGGTACAGCGGTCAATTGATCTTAAGATACCTTGGCGATCTTTATCAGAAATAGTTTCTGGCAGCTCCACTTGAATTTGAAAAATTTGGTTATAGCGGTTTTCAGGGTCAACAAGATTGTTCTGCGACAGCCTGATGTTTTCAGTAGGAATGTCACGGGACAAACAATATACCCGCACAAAATAGCCCGCACAAAGAGCCGATGAAGCCAAAAAATAATCAAAAGGACTGGGTGCTGAGCCATCACCTTTGTAGCGGATAGGCTGATCAGTGATGACAGTAAAATCATCAAACTTCGCTTCAAGTCTGAGATTGTCGAGAAAATTAACTTTGATTTCCATTGAATAGTTTCCAGTGTTGTGCGCTGCAGCCGGAGGTTTTTCGCGGCTATCAATCGGCGGATTGATCTTAATTGTGGGATTATCTGTTTTTTTGTGGAAAGAGTCTTGGGTAAAATGCAAAGGATCAAGTGGAATCTGAGCCCATTGGTTTTATGACCCTATTGGTCTTATATAACCTTAAGCAATTTTCTAGTTACTGTAAGATATCTTAATGTGTTGATTTTTAATAGCATAATAATTGTCTTAATCAAATTCGATAATTAATTACGGCATACTTTTCTTAAATTTAGGCCATATTTAAAAATTGTGAAGTTTTTGTGAACAATTTGTGGTAAATTTAGCTCGAGTTTATAAGTTGTGAAGTTTGTGTGAATTTTATGTGAATATTTTGTGAAGTTAATGTGAACTATTTGTGAAGGCATCAGTCCTATTAGGGCCTTTCTAAAAATTTTAATTAATTAAGGCAAAAATTTGATTAACATTTTTTAAATTAGAGGAAAATGATGGAAAAATTACCAGGTACTTATTATGCAATAATGTTCATTCTACTTATGTGTCTTATATTGGAATCATTTGTATAACCAGAAATAAAGCGGCGCATTACAGTCGCCCTAAGTACCATAAAAATATTATGTAGGGCAATGTAAAAATTCCACCGGCCACAAGCCGGTGGAATTGTGTTGGCAGGTTAACTTTTAAAGTGAGGATTTAAGAATAGTAATAAATAAGATCAACTCTTAGACGGCTGTTAAAAAACTGCCTGTGTTGTCATTTGGAGTGTATTATGCCGCTGTCAGTCGGGTTGTTCTATAAATAATAGAGAGGTAATATTGTATTGCAGCACTCTATATGCCCTATGGAAATAGGCCAATCAACTCCATCAGACGTTATTCGCTGAGTTTTATTGCTGAAGTGAGTCCGTGCGTTAGGCTTACTACATTCAATCATTATCAATTCTATCAATGCACAGATCGGGAGACGTTCAATATGAAGCGGAATACTTATTCCCAATTTTTACCAATACTATTATTTGTATGGGCAGAATCATCAAGTGCTGCCCTCATTGAAGTTGACCTTCAAAATATTGGTGCGTCAAACCAGTAAATTCAAACCGGATGGAACGCGCAAGAATTATCAACTGGCCCTGCAGGAGCTGGTAGCTTTTCGCTGGTATTGACAAGTGATGGGATTGCAGCTGGTATCAGCGCTACACTTGGCGGCGACAGTGACGGATGGGAGGCGCGAGGGGGATCAACACACCAACGAGGACAAATTACAGGAACTTCGTTTAATTACTTATTTGAGGATCTGATTTTGACGCGAGATCAGGATACCTCTGTTTCCCTAAGCGGTCTTACTATTGGATGAGACTATCTGTTCCAGGTCTGGCACAATGATTGATATTTGGTTAATCAGGGATTTGGGTCTGGTGGAGGGACGGTTACTCCTTTAGTCGTTGGCGGGACTGAGCTGTCAAAGTCGATCGGAACAATTACCAATCTAAAGGGTATCCAAACGGACAGTGCATTCGGAGTTACAGATATCTTGTTTACTGCAGCTTCTGCATCTGCCACGATCAATCTCGACGGAACTAACACTAATGGTTTCCTCCCAATAAATGGAATTAGTTTCTCAGAATCTATATCTGCCGTACCAGAGCCCTCAATTTTTTTGCTATTCGGTATAGGCGCCCTCGGTTTAATAACCTCATTGCGCAACAGGCGTAGTTAGAGATATTTATATTATACTGCGCAGAAGCTGTGGGGTCAGATTCGATCTAAGTGTTTGTGCTTTCAATGATCACGCTGCACTGGAATTATAGACCTACCTGCCCCTGTAATGCAGCCCTAAAACTCGTCTATTCTCGGCCAGAAATTGGTTTTAACGATTAAAAAACACTCAGAAGACCCTCGCAATCATCGTTTGTATCACCGTGTGCGATGCGTTGTACGTTACCACTCCCACTGAGCGAGGAGCTATCCAGTGAGGCCCCAAACGTGAATGTTTCACCAGTAGCTGATGTATAAAATATAGAAATCTGGAAGCTATTTGTTGCAGGATTAAATACCGCACCTCCTCTGGCAGGATAGGTAAAACCGTTAAACTTTGATACTGCCTTGCCGTCGAGCGTATAAGCATTCTGGTTAGGTAAGTACTGCAGGTCAAAATTAAAGGTTACATTTTCTGAGCAACCCATACCATCCCAATTCAATGACATCGATTCTGCTTTACTATAGCTTATAAGCCCAAACGTCATGATTAAAGCAACAAATACCATTACTATTTTTTTCATTTCATCACATCCTTACACTAAAATTAAAATCAGATAATATATTGAGGGTATCTTTAAAACCCCGATTCTATCCCAATCCTGTTTTACAGAGAAAATTTCTTGCTTATATATTAACCTTATGCTCCGCTAGAAATTTTCCCCAGGTCTCGCATTTAGAGCTTGAATTCACTTTTATTAGAATGGCAATGGCATACACGTTTGTGTATTGCGCCAGCTTTACGTTTTGCTATAGGGCATCTCTAAAAATCAATTAATCAGAAAAAAATAACTGTAGCTAATTGATTTATTTTCGCCGTAGTTGCTAAAAATTGAATTATTAAAGGCTCACTTTACTCTGTAAGTTACATAAGATAAATAATAATTCTTTCTACTTTATAAAAATATTTGCTTTGTGGCTATACGCAGTTTGCTTATTTTTATCTAAAGAGAACTTTTTAAGTGTTCAAGTTGCAAATACTGAAGTATTTTAGAGAAAAGTGTTTATTATTTTAGCTAAGTTAGAGTAGTACACTGTTATTACTGAACAATACAGTGATGATTTTCTCTGACATGAGGTCTAGAGTTTTGCAACTAGGTTTTTTGATCTTGACAATCGATATGATCAGCTAAGCAAGTTAAACTAAGGCCACAAATTACCTACGCTAGCTTTTCCTCAACCCAATTCACAATACTTTTTAAAGCCTCAGGCAATTGATCCGGCTGTGTACCACCCGCTTGAGCCATATCAGGACGACCACCGCCTTTACCTCCGACTTGCTTAGCCACAAAGTTAACCAGTTCGCCCGCTTTCACTTTGCTCGTTAAATCCGCCGTTACACCCGCAATTAATATCACTTTGCCGGGTTCTGTTGCAGCCAAGACGAGGACGCAAGATTTTAGTTTGTCTTTAAATTTATCCAATGTTTCACGCAAGGTCTTGGTGTTGGCACCTTCAAGATTAACTGCGAGGACTTTGACACCATTGACTTCGCAGACTTGATTAATGAGGTCGTCAATTTGTGAGTTAGCTAGCTTTGATTTTAGGCCCGCGAGTTCCTTTTCTATTTGCTGTGCATTATCAATAATCTGTGCCAGTTTTTTTGTGACTTCTTGTGGGTTTGTTTTTAAAGTGTTGGCAATTTCTTGTAGTTGCGTCTCACGTTGTTGGACATAATTCACGGCTGCCTTGCCTGTTATGGCTTCGACGCGTCGGATGCCGGCAGCGACGCCTGATTCTGATATGATTTTGAAAAAACCGATGTCACCACTGTGCGTGACATGGGTGCCTCCGCATAATTCGACGGAGAACGCATCCATACTAATCACGCGCACTTCATCGGTGTATTTCTCGCCAAATAAAGCCATTGCGCCGTGCTTAATTGCGTCATCATAGGCCATCAATTGTGTCTCGACGGATGCGTTATGACGTATTTGCTCATTGACCAACGTCTCAATCTCACGTAATTCATCAGTCGTGACGGGAATGTTATGTGAAAAATCAAAACGTGCACGATTGGCATCGACCAGCGAGCCTTTTTGTACCACATGTGTTCCCAGTACCTGGCGTAATGCAGCGTGCAACAAATGTGTCGCGGAATGGTTGTTGGCAGTGCAGGCCCGGGTTTGTGGATTAACTTTGGCAAGGATTTTATCGCTCATGCTAAGACGACCACTGCGTAGTGTTCCCTTGTGACCAAATACGCCTGCCTGGATTTTATGGGTGTCAGCGACGCTAAAAGTACTATTGGCCGTGATTAGTTCACCACAGTCACCCACTTGTCCGCCTGACTCAGCGTAGAACGATGTTTGGTCAAGTACGATGATCGCTTCATCTCCAGCCTCAATCGCATCCACCTGGCTACCTTGCTTATAAATCGCTTGAATTTTTCCTTCATGCTGTAATGCGTCGTAGCCATAAAATTTCGTTTGCTCACCGCTATAAGCAATGCCATCTTCCATGGTGAATTTATTGGCGGCGCGGGCTTGTTCACGCTGTTGCTGCATGGCTTTATCGAAACCTGTGTTGTCGATTTTAATGCCGCGCTCACGCGCGATGTCTGCGGTAAGGTCGAGTGGAAAGCCGAAGGTGTCATATAAGCGAAAAGCGGTTTCGCCATCGAGAACTTTTATGTTCTGCTGCAACGCTGTTTCTAGCACATGCATGCCGTTTTCTAATGTTTCAGCAAAGCGTTCTTCTTCTTGCTTGAGCATCGCCGCGACTTGTTGTTTGGTGGCCACTAATTCTGGATAGGCTGGTCCCATTGTTTGAGCAAGGTCTTCCACCAGCAGATTAAAAAATGGTTGTTTTTGCCCCAGCCGATAACCATGTCGAATGGCGCGGCGAATAATTCGGCGCAAAACATAGCCGCGCCCTTCATTGCCTGGAATAACGCCATCTGTTACTAAAAATGCACAGGCGCGGATATGATCGGCGATGACTTTAAGTGAATTGTTTGATAGGTCTTGTGTATTTGTTACTCGTGCGGCGGCTTTGATTAAGTCTTGAAATAAATCAATGTCATAATTGCTGTGTACGTGTTGCATGACGGCGGAGATACGTTCCAGTCCCATGCCGGTATCGACTGAGGGTTTGGGTAATGGATGGAGCACGCCTTCGCTGTCGCGGTTGTATTGCATGAAAACCAGATTCCAGATTTCAATGTAACGGTCGCCTTCAGCATCAGGTGAACCGGGTGGGCCACCGGCAACATCGGGACCGTGGTCATAAAAAATCTCTGAACAAGGGCCGCATGGTCCGGTATCACCCATTTGCCAAAAATTATCAGACGTGTCGATACGAATGAATCGCGATGCATCAATGCCGATTTCCTTAAGCCAGATTTCAGCAGCCTCATCGTCGTCGGCATAAACTGTTACCCACAATTTGTCTTGTGGGACTTTTAAAATGACGGTGAGAAAATCCCAGGCAAATTGAATCGCATCGTGTTTGAAATAATCGCCGAAACTGAAATTCCCCAGCATTTCAAAGAATGTATGATGCCGCGCGGTATAGCCGACATTTTCTAAATCATTGTGCTTGCCACCCGCACGTACACAACGCTGCGACGTTGACGCGCGGTCATAAGCACGTTTATCCTGCCCAAGAAACACATCTTTAAATTGCACCATGCCCGCATTGGTAAATAATAAGGTTGGGTCGTTTGCTGGAACGAGTGGGCTGGATGAAACAATAGTATGTCCATGGGACTCGAAGAATTTCAGAAAAATTTGTCTTATTTCACTACTTTTCATTTTTAATGTTTGTATTAGATTTCAACAGGATTACGAAATCGCTCTAATTCCACAACCGTCATTCCTAACGGTTCACCCATAATAATGGCAAGGCTTTCGATGCGCACTCTAATGCTGAGTTTTTCACCCATCACTGGCAATTCGTCGCTGGTGAAAATAGTAATTTCACCAGTGTCATCTTTTAGCACATACGTTTTTAGTTTAATTAATGGGATGCGTGTAGCTTCTTTAGGGATGCCTTTGAGTCGGACTTCTTTGCCATCAAAGTTGACCGGCGATGCATTGATTTCACCGATAGGCGTTATTTCTTCGGCTTTAATATGCAGGCTTGTGAATACAAGCATCATGGATACTAAAACTAGTATGAAAAGTTTTTTCATAGCATTTCCTCATAATCACGTGATAACACGCGGTGTATCACGTCTGACGAAAATCCTCGGTTCATAAGAAATCGTATTTGTTTGCCACGTTCTTTCATGTTGCAAGGAGGCTGGCTAAATTTTTTCTGCCAGACATCGCAGGCCGAGTCAAACTCAGTTGCTTTGAGTTCGACCAAAGCATCTTCAATGAGGTGCTCGGCGATACCTTTCTCTTTTAGCTCATGTGTAATTCGTTGGCAGCCAAATTTTGGTCGGCGTGTTTGTATGACTTGTTCCACCACCCGTTGTGGGGAAAGGTGTCCACATTGTTCGAGATTGTCTAATACTGTCGATAATGTTTCTTGGGATGCACCTTGCAACTTAGTGGCTAATTTCTTTTCCAATTCCAGGCGAGAGTATTCTCGCCGCGATAAATAACGCAATGCTTGTATTTCTAACTGGGATTGGATTGTTGTCATGTTTGTTTCTTCGGTTTGGCTGCGGCTGCTTGGTCAGCAACACCAACTGCTTTGCGAATTTTGGTTTCGATTTCTTTTGAGATTTCGGGATGATCTCTGAGATAATCGCGAGAATTATCTTTGCCTTGGCCGATTTTTTCGCCCTTATAGGCATACCAGGCACCTGATTTATCGATCAGTTTATGAATAACACCTAACTCTATAATCTCACTCTCACGAGAAATGCCTTCGCCATAAAGAATGTCGAATTCAGCTTGTTTAAATGGCGGCGCAACTTTATTTTTAACAACCTTAACCCGTGTTTCGTTGCCGATGATTGAATCACCCTTCTTAATGGATCCGGTACGACGAATGTCCAATCGAACGGACGCATAAAACTTCAGTGCATTGCCACCGGTTGTCGTCTCAGGATTGCCAAACATGACGCCAATTTTCATGCGTAGCTGATTGATAAAGATCACCATGGTATTGCTGCGTTTAATATTAGCGGTTAATTTACGCAAGGCTTGTGACATCAGTCTGGCTTGCAATCCCATTTGTGGATCGCCCATTTCACCTTCAATTTCTGCGCGTGGTGTTAGAGCGGCAACTGAGTCTACAACGACTACATCTACAGAACTCGAACGCACTAGCATGTCCGCAATTTCTAGTGCCTGCTCACCGTTGTCTGGTTGAGAAATCAGTAAATCCTGGACGTTGACACCAATTTTCTGCGCATATTGTGGGTCCAGTGCATGCTCCGCGTCGATAAAAGCGGCTGTGCCGCCTAATTTTTGCATCTCTGCGATAACTTGTAGCGTTAACGTTGTTTTTCCGGATGACTCAGGCCCATAAATCTCAATAACACGACCACGTGGCAGACCACCAACACCCAAGGCAATATCAAGACCTAAAGAGCCGGTAGATACGACTTCAATATCTTTGACAGCTTCATTCTCGCCTAGACGCATAATCGAGCCTTTGCCAAATTGCTTTTCAATTTGAGACAGTGCGGCTGCCAGCGCTTTGCTTCTATTTTCGTCCATGATTTATCCTATTAAGAGTCTGTCAAATTATCGCATATTCAATACGGGGAAGATGCTGATTTATTAGATGACTTTCTTTCATTGTAAAAAATTCGAGTATCTAGTCTGTCTGCGATATAATTAACGGTTAAAACTTGAGTGGAAAACATTCAGATTTCATCAAACAATAGCATTAAGGTGATGCTATAACAAATTGTAACTTAGGGAGAATAGTTATCCGAATTATTTTATTAGGTGGCCCTGGTGCTGGTAAAGGCACGCAAGCCAATTATATTAAGGAGCATTTCGGTATCCCACAAATTTCTACCGGTGATATGCTTCGCGGTGCGGTTAAAGCAGGAACTGAGCTAGGTGTCATGGCAAAAAAAATAATGGATGCGGGTGGGCTCGTTTCGGATGACATCATTATCAATTTGGTCAAAGAGCGTATTGCACAGCCAAATTGCAGTGGTGGTTTTTTATTAGATGGTTTTCCTCGTACCATCCCTCAGGCTGACGCAATGAAAGACGCCGGCGTACAAATTGATAAAGTCATTGAAATTGATGTGGCTGATGCAGAAATCATTAAACGTATGTCTGGACGTAGAGTTCATCCTGCTTCAGGCCGTACCTACCACGTAGTATACAATCCACCTAAAGTTGAGGGTGTGGACGATGAAACTGGTGAGGGACTTATCCAGCGTGATGACGATAAAGAAGAGACGGTGACAAAACGACTGAAGGTCTATCATGATCAGACTGAGCCGTTGATTGAATACTATTCAAAATGGTCAGTTAATGGAGAAAATAATGCGCCGGGCTTTAATAAAATTGCCGGAATCGGATCTGTTGAAGAAATTCGTGATCGTATTTTTGCTGCGTTGAAATAGCAGCACTTCGTCTTAATGACTTGTCGTGACGATATTCAAACAGTAAGAATAAGCAACAGTTGATGGTTCCGTATTAATTAAATAATATTTAACCAATTAATTGCTAACGATTTAATCAATCAGGAGAAGTAAAATATGGCACTAAAGAATGCGTTTTATGCTCAATCGGGTGGCGTTACTGCCGTCATTAACGCCTCTGCAGCTGGCGTTATCGAAACGGCACGTAAAAACAAAGATAAGATAGGTAAAGTATATGCAGGTCGTAATGGCATCATTGGTGCATTGACTGAAGACCTAATCGATACCGATGGTGATTCAGCTGAGGCGATTGCAGCACTGCGTCACACACCTTCGGGTGGCTTCGGTTCTTGCCGCTATAAGCTCAAGGGTATTGAACAAAATCGCCGTGAATATGAGCGTTTAATTGAAGTATTTAAAGCACATGATATTGGTTACTTTTTCTACAATGGCGGCGGGGATTCTGCAGATACCTGTCTAAAAATATCACAAATCTCTGACACGCTGGGTTACCCAATCCAAGCTGTTCACGTACCTAAGACCGTCGACAATGATTTGCCAATTACCGATTGCTGTCCTGGTTTTGGTTCGGTCGCAAAATACATAGCAGTGTCTACACGTGAAGCAAGTTTTGATGTGGCAAGCATGTGTAAAACATCAACCAAGGTATTTATTCTGGAAGTGATGGGGCGTCATGCGGGTTGGATTGCAGCAGCTGGTGGTTTGGCTTCCAGCAAGGACTGTGAGATTCCTATTGTTATTCTTTTCCCTGAAGTTTCTTTTGATAAAGCGAAGTTTCTTGCCAAAGTGGATGATTGCGTCAAGAAATTTGGTTACTGCTCAGTAGTCGTATCTGAAGGTGTGAAAGGAGAAGACGACAAGTTCTTGGCTGACCAAGGGCTGCGCGATGCTTTTGGACACGCACAATTAGGTGGTGTTGCTCCCGTTGTGGCCGGTATTATTAAAGATGGTTTAGGGTTGAAATACCACTGGGGTGTTGCAGATTACCTACAGCGTGCTGCACGTCATATTGCTTCAAAAACTGACGTCGAGCAAGCTTATGCCATGGGTCAAGCGGCAGTGGAATATGCCGTTGCGGGACACAATGCAGTGATGCCAACTATTGATCGTGAATCAAATTCACCTTATCGTTGGAAGGTAGGCATGGCACAGCTTGCAGATGTTGCTAACGTTGAAAAAATGATGCCTGCTGAATATATTAGTGAGGATGGCTTTGGAATTACTGAAGCATGTCGCGAATACCTTGCGCCACTCATTGAAGGCGAAGATTATCCGCCATATAAAGATGGACTTCCTGACTACGTGCGTTTAAAAAATGTAGCAGTTAATAAGAAACTAGGTGGTTTCGAGGTATAATTCGCGTTAAACTGAAATAATTTTTCAGCAAGATCATGTTTTATATGTCCTTGTTGCGATTTTTTTGGTAAATTTTAGGTATTAAAATGCAGTGTTTTATTAGGCCAAGATTCTGCATGTTGTTTTAGGTGGTCTGACTTTAATTGGAGTTTTTTTATGGCTAATGGTTTAATTCTTGCAATACTTTGTGGTATTGCAGCCCTGGTAGTCAGTGGTGTCTGGATCAGGGCCATTTATCTCAAATCTACGGGCACTGAGCGTATGCAAG
>JAJFJG010000180.1 GCA_021774265.1 Nitrosomonas sp. | reverse complement strand
CATAAGGACGTTATTCTATGTACTAGTGGGATGCCTGCCTACAAGCAGATTGCCAAGCATGCAAAAATCGCTTATCGCCCAGTTAATATTGCCGCAGGTCAGCGAGTTATAAGCAATATTTATCATATTCAGAACTTCAATGCCTATGACAGTCGACTCAAGCAATGGATGGCGAAGATTCATGGCGTGGCGACACGCTATCTCGGAACTTATCTGGGATGGCATCGAATGGTTGATCGTATCGGTCGAAACATTACGCCAACTTTCTGTTTTCTATAAGATCTTGGGAAAACAAGGCAATTTCAACAATTAATTGCGACATAGCCTTCTTAAAGCCATTTTTTTGCTGTTATCTGACTAGCCCTTCGTGGTTTTTTGCAAGTCTTTGTGTTGAGAATAATTCATGTTGCGATTGAGTATGAATTTAGGTTTTTTATTAGAACTTTTTCAGGTAAAAAAGGCGTGAATCTGACGGTTAAATCAAAAAAATGAGACTTGTTCCGCTGCACAGAAGTCCCTGAGGTTAAGATTCGTTCCAACTCGGCGTCTGATAATCAAAGGCAACTAACACAGTACCATGGCTCATTTCCATCAGCCTGTTTTATCTGCCAATACTGCTTGTATGGGCTGGTTTTAGCGTAAAGAAATTAAATAATGCATGCCGCGCCGTTCCGGGTTATCCAGAAATACACGATCACAAAAAGCACTATCGGCTCGCAGTAATGCGATTTTTTTACTGCTATCTGTTTTGTTAGGCACATTCCACCCCAGGCTGTAATTTATTTTGCAGAAAATTGAAGCTTATAACCTATCAGGATCCCGGGAGAAAGTATGCGTATTACAAACAACGTTAATCTGACAAAAAAACTTAATATTAATAACTTGCTAAAATGACTCCCATTATAGATGTCTTCTAATGGGAAATCGGGGTGAACAGCATCTTTTTGGTTATGAGTCCGGTGTTGTGTTGAAGGTTTTTATTTGGCTTTGTACGTGCGGCTATAAATATTGCTTCTTAATGTTTAGATATCGCTTAAATAGCTCTCGAAGTCTCCGGGAAAATTTAAGCTGCACCCACAATATTATTTACTTAGTTTCTGAGGAGACTCTATTTAGGTCTGATGTTAACTGGACACTGTAAATTCTGATATTATAAAGATTGTTGTTTTACAAACAAACCTTTCATGCAATTATCCTCTGTTTCTATCATCAAAAGGAATCATTATGAAAAATAAAAATTACTTAAAGGCTGGCTTTGCAAGCTTGGCTTTGATCATCACAGGTTGTGCGTCGAGTGGAGGGGGAAATAATATGATGGGTTCAGTGAATAGCGGTCTTAGTTCGGTTGAACAGGCAGCGCAGACAGGGCAACAGGCAATTTCATCAGGAACAACAGCTGCAAACAGCATAACATCTGGGCAGGTTGGCTTAACCGATATCCTTGTTCAGCAGCTGGGCGTATCACAACAGCAAGCTTTGGGTGGAACTGGTGCAATTTTTCAGGTAGCTCAAGCAAGTATGAGTTCACAAGCATTCTCAGTATTGTCTCAATCTTTACCAGGTATGAGTGCTATGTTAGAGGCTGCTCCAGTCGTTCAAACTCCACTTTCTGGCTTGAGTGGTATGATGGGTGACGCAGGCGGTACTTTAAATAATGCAACTTCTCTTGCTACATCATTTCAACAACTCAATCTTTCGCCAGATATGATTGGTCAATTTATTCCGATTGTAATGAATTATGTTCGTAATACCAGCGGGCAAGTAACGGCAGATCTGCTAAGTTCTGCATTAACTATGCCTTAAAAGGGAAATCGAGCCATGGTATGGCTTCTTTGCTGAGATGCACTAGCGTGATTTCCAAGGGGAACTGGCGGCCAAATTGCCAGGGGACTTTGCAATAGCACTCTGTCAGTTGGCCACTAGTTTAGCAACGAATCGATCATCATTAGCTTTTACATAAAGATGATCGATTCGTTGCTTGTTGTTTACTCTGGTGGTCTACATATTTGACAGGGCATCTCAGACATTATAAATTTGCCTTTAGACGTGTCCTGTTGTATTAATCCATTTCAGAAAGAGCTGATTAGAATGGTAGTTGAGCGATATGTGAAGAGCCAAGGCAAGCTAAAGAAGAGCTGTGTCAATTTACACTTTTATAATGCTTTGTGGTCTTACCATGGTTATTGAAAACCGGCAAAGATTGAAGTATATGCTGCGCCCAGAAAATCTGGAAGGAGCAACTTAGAGGTTGTTCATACCCAGCGTTTGGCCCTTGGAGCCGTATAAAGAAATATTGCCAGCAGCGCATTGCAAAGCGGCAAGCGAACGTTGGGTATGTTGTAGCCGTGCATTAATTATTGTGCCGTTGGTTTTGTTGAGTTGGTTGGTTACGGCTACTAATTCCAATAAGTCATGCCAAATTTTATTTGACTTTGAAGGTGAACTATCAGTTGATAATAACTTTTTCATGCCCTCAGCGTCAGTTAATAGTCCGAGAGAGGATAAGAGTTGATTGCGCTGTTCGTTTAAATTGGTTAGTTGTTCGATTAGTCTTTCTTTTTCTGAGGCAAGATAATCTAAATCTTCGATATCCCCGTTAACAAGCGTGTGTTGTTCTTTTTGCAGAATCCTATTAAAAGCTTTAATTGTGTCTAATTCTGCTTGTAAAATAGTAACAAATTTTTTACGTGGCTGTATGTGAGCCATTAGACATTACCTTTCTTAGAATCAATAAGTTCTTTTACTGTTTCTAATAGGCGATCCGCTACAACTTCAGGGTTTACTCTAAAGCTGCCATCATTGATCGCTTGCTTTATTTCTTGTACACGAGCTGTGTCAACAACCGAGTTACTTGATGCACTACTTTCTGCGTGTTGCAATTGTGAAGATTGTGGACTTATATGTACATTGTTTTCAGCTGGGCTTTGGCTAGTATCTGTGTCTTTTACTTTTTCAACTCGCCTCTGCCCATCATTAACAGATACACCTGTTATTGGTTGCGTTGAGTTTTCTACTTTCACTATAATTATCCTTCTTGTTAACTTTTTATGCTTGCTCTAACGACTGCTATAGTCAAAACTTTAGCCTAAGTTATTTAATTATTGTCCCTTTAACTTCTAAGCGAAGCGATCTGATTCGACCATGATTGGCATAATAAGTTTACACCTAACTTATTGAACCAAATAAAGGAGTCTGATCATAGCTCATTGTAATACGATCTTTTTACTAATATTAATATTTTTCTTAGATGTCTAATATTGAGCTAGGCCCGATTTTATGGACGGATAAGTTGATGATATTTTATCAACTTATTCGGAGAACCCATGAAACGAATACCGCGCCGATTAAAAGAGAAGCGATAAAGCTTGTTACAGAACAACGCCTCAATACGGCTCAAGCTGGCAGGCAGCTAGACATTGATCCGAAACCCATACGTTTATGGATAGTCCAATCTAAACATGGCGAACTTACAGGCACCCTTTGGGTTGCCAAGCTGACGGCAGATCAACAACGCATTCGTGAACTTGAACGAGAACTAGCAGTTGCTAAAATCGAGCGTGATATATTAAAAAAAGCGACGGCGTACTTCGCAAAGGAAGCGAAGTGAGGCGCGCTATGGTAGATCAGTTACGCCATTACCATCCAGTACACAAGCTTTGTTTTTTACTAGGCGTTGCAAGAAGTGGTTATCAAGCGTGGCGTACTGGCAAAGTAGTGTCTGCACGTAAACTTGAAGACGCGCGTATGGTTGTTGCTATTAAAGTGGCCCACGCTCGTGGACGTGGCATTTATGGTCCACTTATCTCTGCACCAGAGGCTATTCGTGAATCACTACGTACAATGACTCGAATGCAATTAATTCGGACTCTTGCTGCCTGGCGACCAGATCTTAGTGGGTATCGCAATATTTCAGCTGCATACAAAATTGCATTGAAATCGC
>JAJFJG010000179.1 GCA_021774265.1 Nitrosomonas sp. | reverse complement strand
CCGCTATCGAAGCGATAACTTTGCATTATTTATCCGGCGAGATTTATGTCGAGCTCGATCTGCCAATTGGAATTCTGAAAAACACGCATGATGCAAAAGGACTTGTCCAACAAATCAAACAATCCGCTGATTCACTACCCTACATTGGTGAAGTACACGTCCGCTTCGAGGCTTAAGGATACACCGATTAATTCTGAATCAGATGAATGATGAGATAAAATCTTTCAGACATTGACTCATGAATTATTCGGCGCTTCCTTAAACACAGAGAAACATTAGTTTCTTTCATTTACTGACTGACACATGACCCTTTTGGGCGCTCAATGTACCTTGATCAATGATGGCTACCGTCAATCTTGAAATTGCTACGCGCTTACCTGTCACTTCTTCGGTAATATCCGTTTGCCAAACTTGCGTACGTCGCCCCGTATGCAGTGGTGTGCAAGTGCCAATCACACTCCCTTGTGTCACTGCACGAATATGATTGATATTTAACTCTAACCCAACTGCGCGATATTTGTCTGGATCAATCATCATCCAACCACAAACACTTCCGAGTGTCTCCGACAAGACACAGCTTGCGCCACCATGCATGATACCAAATGGCTGAGTTGTCCGATGATCAACTGGCATCTTGGCTTGAAGGAAATCCGGGCCAATTTCAGTAAACTTGATACCAATATGCTCACCCATATTTGCGTTACGCAAACCTTCCAGATAATCCATCGTATAATCTTTAAACCAAATCTTACTCATTCAATTATTTCCTTAATTTCTTAAAAAAATTAGACTTCCAAAGCTGATAATGAAACCGAGCGAATTTTATCTAAACGTGCCAGTTCATAATGGATAAAAGCAAGTGCGGTAAAAGTTGGCGCAACAAAATTAAGCAATGGAACAAATTGCAACATGCCAGTTATCAAGCCTAAATTCCACAGAGAAAACCTTTTCGAGCGGAGTAATTGTTTCATTTCATCCTTATTTGCATGTTCGGATAATGCGTCATAACGAAATAATTGCTGGTTAATAAATGCAGCAGCAACAAAAGGCACTATCACCCCAATTCCAAAAGCCCACAACGGTAATGTACTCACCCAAATGAACGCAAAAATAAACAGCGCGAATATAGAATTAATCACCGTACCGACAATAGTCCCTCCACTCCCACGCTTAAGATCAGGATAATGTCGTTTGGCTACCAGATTAATAAGTGCAGGCATTTCAAAAACGGCCATAATGATCAATATAGTCACCATCACCAGCGGTATAAAGACAAGCATATGAATTAAGCTTTGGATGATGTATGCCAACCAATTTGAGTCCACTTTTTCTATCCACTCACTCACGCCAATTGCAGCTAGGCCTTGGAAAATCCAAATAGAGAAAGTGTCCCAAAAGACTACACCGACAACGAGCCAAAATGAACTTGCAAGCAGAATCGGCCAAATTATTAACCACAAGATTTTTAACTGCATTAAATCACGCAACGCACGTGAAAGTGCCGTGAAAATTTGTACCATATAGCATCTTCCTAAAAATTATGGGAACTCACAGATTAATTCTAGACCTAATGGATTATCAGACAGTGTTATCGCAACAAATAGATAGTATAGTATTCCCCAACGAGCAACAGCCCAGCAACTTTATATACCCAAACATAACGCAATAAATTTTAAACTTCACCTAAAGTTTCGATAATTATGACCGATAATAATACAGCGCACTTAAAATGTAGCATACCGAGCAATCAGCAGCACTGAAAATCTATTAAACTACCAGACCTTCTTGATAAAAAAAACAAACCACTAGATTCTATGAAGATGCGCACTTTTATTACCTTTCCCTACCGCAAAACCGTTATTATAATAGCGCTCTTAGCAACAACTAGTTGCGCAAACCTTCGCTTGTTAGAACCAGAATCAGCGCCAGAATCAGCGCCAGAGTCGGCGCCAATCACCCAAGAAGCATTTCAACAACTACGGCAAAAAATCAAATACTTAGAAAAAGTTGTTCAAGAAAAAGACGCTATTATCCTTAGACAACAAAATCATCAACAACAGCAAGTTCAGGCACAGCAAGACACAAGTCACGAGGCAGCACGAACCCAGCTAAAATTGCATCGATTAGCAACCAGACCTAGCGCCGCATCAACAATAGCCGAGGTAGAAGTTGCCATAAATAGGCTTACTAACGACCCAACCTCAGTCACCAATCAAAGCTTACAAACACAAGCTCAATCTTTATTTGACACGGCCACCAAACTCTATGCACACGACGAATACGCCTCTTCCATGAATTATGCTGCCCAGGCTTATGAAATTATTAATATGGCAACAGTCAAGAATCGAGTTACATCAACATCTGAGTACCCAATAGTGACATTTCAGGTTCCCGTTATCCTACGCACCAATACAAATGCTAATCTACGTAAAGAATCCAGCAAAAACGCAGCCATACTCTTCACACTTGAAGAAGGAACGGTGTTAACAGCCAATGCCTATCAAGGCGATTGGTTTCGGATTCAAACAGAAGACAACAATCATGGCTGGGTACTTAATACCTTAGTTGAAATTCATATCAGTGATGAACATTAGTCATTAAGCTTTGCACTGTACGCACAATTCCGACCTGCACGTTTAGCCTCATAAAGTGCTTCATCAACACGGGACAATAAAATTGTTGGCGTTGTATCGCTCGACTCGCTTTGCACAACACCCATACTCAGCGTTACCTCAACTGATTTATATATTGTACTGCAATATATATCAACGATTTGCGAACGAATACGTTCAGCCGTATTCAATGCCTCATCCGCCGTTGTTTCAACTAAGATAACAATAAACTCATCGCCACCATAGCGCGCCGCAAAATCCACATTACGAATTGCATTTACGAAGACCCTGGCCACAGCGATCAAAATTTCATCGCCAGCAATATGCCCCAATCTATCATTCAACTGCTTAAAATGATCGACATCTATCATAACAACAGAAAAAGGTCGTTTACTACGCTCAAAACGCGCCAATTGGTCGCTAATAATTAGATTCAGCTTGTTACGATTATAAAGTCCCGTCAGACCATCCGTAATAGACAACGTTTCCAACAGTTGGTTTTTTCGTTGCATAGCTTGGTTAGCCGCTAAAATCTCGGTTTCATTCTGTCGAAGTTTTTCGGTCATTTGATTAAATGTTTGGGTCAACAGACCCAACTCATCTTTCTGTGTAGCAACCAGGCTCACACCAAAATCACCCTTGGCTATTTGCTTTGTTGCGTCCACTAGGTTTTCTAATGGTACAACGATAGAACGTCCCATTCTTATCGCAACAGCCGCAACAATAACAATTAGCACACTCACTAATGCCAGAAACAAATCACGTTGACGCACCCAGTCAGCATAAACTTCTACTCGGTCTCTTTCAGCCACCACAATAACTGGCAGCATCTTAGATAAGTAAGCCAACCCAATAACCTCTCGCTGATTGAATCCTTGAAAAGAAGCAACTTTTCCTAGCCGCTCCTGTAAATGCTGCAAAGGCTCTAACCCCAAAAACATCCTTTTGGATTCTGCGGCATTGCTGGTCAACAAAACACGACCATCCTCGTCGAGTAGAAGCACTTCGCCTTTCGCTAACTCTTCTGCGTCTTTTAATGCGGATTTCATAGTATGCATATCAAGCGTAGCAATTACTGCGCCTAAAACAGGGTCATCATATGATGAAATTGGTACTACAACACTGAACTTAGCAGTTCCGTATTTTCTATCCCAATGTGGCGGCAATACCACCACACCTTGCACCAATGCATTCTGCGGCCAATTTTTTGGGATCGCCACCTGCGTCGGCATCCTAACACTACTCGCAATCACTCGGCCACCCTCATCGACTACCGTTAATTCCAGCATTGTTTCAAGCATCTCTTGCACTGAGCGTAAATAACTTGCCAACGCGCTATTCGCATCTTCAGTGACATGCCCTTCTAATCGGGAAGCAAGAGACAACTCGTCGATAATGATGTTTGAAGTTGATAATGCACGTGCCGCATAAATGTTTTCATTAACCCACAGATCTAATTCACGACTAGCATATCTTGCCGAAGCACGTAATTCACGCGTCACATTGTCGCTAATAATAGCTTTATTTTGATGAAACGACAGAAGACCCAAGCCCAAGGAGGGTAAAAATGTTGCCAAAATGGCAAATACAATTATTTTACTCTTGATGCTTTTCAATATGGACGCCCTATTAAAAATAGTGCTTTTATCACTTCGACAGTGAATTTAGCTGTCGGCTTATGTGAAAACAGAAAAAAACCATACCCTAAAGACATGACTATCTTAAATATCTTGCGACAATCAACGTACCACAGGAGATTACTTCTTTATTTTGTTATAACGCTTAAATATTTACTTCCAAAGCCGGATTTCCATCCAATGTAATTTGTACTTAATGAATATCACGAACGTCTTTTCCATCAAATAATAACTTATTGAGTTGCACTTTACCTAATTTTAGAGAACCCTCAAAATCGACTTTGACGCACCCACGTTCATTGGTAGTTAGGGTGCCAAAATCAACAATATCTTCACCAAATTTCATGTCGAATCCGTAAATCGTATTAGCAGCAGCGTACTCAATTTCAAGCTCGCAACCTCTAACAAGCACAGCAGATGAAACAAAAAACCAACACCAAAATATTTAAAAAAGGCTAAGATATTTTTGGTATATGCTCCATAAGCATTAACCTTCTAAAATAATTAGACCGCAGTTTAATGTTTGAGTAAAACAAGCCTCTCACCCAATGTTAGCAAGTTTCTTGCCAATAAATTTAATTATTTAATTATTTGATTATTTGATTATTTGATTATTAAAATATTAAATTTACATCCTGAACATACCACCCAAACAAATCGTCGTCAAAAAGAGACCTGCACAACACCTGTCACTCGTCCCCTACTACAGCACTGCTCTATCTACACCCCTAGCCCCAATATTGCACGAATTTCTGAAATTTAAACGCCTAACTGTCTTGAATTGAACGTGCTCGCGACCGGAACCACAATTATTCTGCGGCGTAGAAAGTATGTGCGTTCAATTCAAAACAGGGTAAGTTATAAACCAGAGAATTATATATGGGGTATTTACAGAATCGCCCCGGTTTACAGGAGACTCTATTTCTTGAGAGGATAGGGTAATGAATAAACAATTTAGATATTCGCTGGAAGTACGGGAGCGAGCTGTTCGGCTGGTTTATAAAAATCAAGGGAATTATGGTTCTCAGTGGGCCGCTCTGGTATCGATAGCTCCAAAGATAGGTTGTACAACAGAGGCTCTGCGTACTTGGGTGCGCCACTCAGAA
>JAJFJG010000178.1 GCA_021774265.1 Nitrosomonas sp. | reverse complement strand
ATATGCCATTTCGCATTCTATCGGTGGAATGTTTCCTATTGATTCCAATAATCGGCGATTGTTAAACCAATCAACCCACGCCAAGGTTGCGAATCCTACTTCATCAACATTACGCCGAGGACCTCGATGCCTTATGACTTCTGTCTTAAATAATCCGTTAATCGCCTCGGTTAGCGCATTTCCATACGAATCGTCAACACTGCCTACAGAAGCATCAATCTTGGCCTCTGTTAAGCGCTCCGTATAACGAATCGATAAATATTGACTGCCTCGATCACTATCATGGATTAACCCGCTAATTTCCTGTCTGACCAAATGCCTGCTCCAACGCATCAAGAACCATATCTGTATGCAAAGATCGACTGACTCGTCAACCGACAATACGCCGTGAAAAAACATCCGTAATAAAAGCTACATAAACAAATCCTTCCCATGTGGCGGTAATGCTCCCTAAAACTGAAGGTGCTGAAAAGTAGAATTTTCTTATAACTTAATTTTAAGGGGATTTACTATGAAGAAATCACGTTATTCAGGCTCTCAGATCATCATCAACATATTAAAGGCCGCAGAAGGCGGTACTCCTGTCGCGGCGCTTTGCTGGGAACACGGCATGAGCAATACCGCCTTTTATAAATGGCGCTCAAAATACGGCGGCATGGATGTGTCGATGATGGCGCGGATGAAGGAGATTGAGGCTGAAAATACGAGTTTAAAAAAGATGTATGCGGAGTTTCAACTTCAAAATGATACTATCAAAGATGCCATGTCAAAAAAGTGGTGAAGCAGTCTGCGCGCCGGTTGATGGCCATTTCTGCTGTCACTGGTGATGCTTTTAAAGGACGGCTTTCCATCACTGTTGCTTGCCGGGCTTTTGCGATTAGCGAAACCTGCTACCGTTATAATACAAAGCTGAGCGATGAAAATATTCTGGTGGCGGATTGGCTTTTGTGCCTGACCAGTTCTCAGCGAAACTGGGGGTTCAAGTTATGTTTTTTGTATCTACGGAATGTGAAAGGCTTTGGCTGGAATCACAAACGCGTTTACCGTACCTATAAAGAGCTGGAGCTTAATTTACGAATTAAGCCAAAAAAGAGATTGAAAAGGGAAAAGCCTCAACCACTGGCGGTTCCAGAGACTGTGAATGAGGCCTGGTCTATGGATTTTATGCACGATCAACTTTCGGACGGGCGCAGTTTCAGAGCGTTTAATGTGATTGATGACTTTAACCGTGAAGGGCTTTGCATCGAGGTTGATTTCTCTCTACCCACGCCGCGCGTTATTCGTGCGCTTGATCAGATCATTGAGTGGCGGGAAAAACCGCGCATTATTCGTTGCGATAACGGGCTGGAATATATCAGTAATTTGCTTGGCAAGTTGGCGCAGAAACATAATATTGTGCTTCAATTCATACAGCCGGGCAGGCCGCAACAGAATGCATATGTGGAGCATTATAATCGAACAGTGCGCTATGACTGGCTCAACCAGTATATTTTTAAAAATAATCGAGGAGGTGCAAATAGCAGCCACGAAATGGCTCTGGACATACAACAACGAAAGACCCAATATGGGCATCGGTGGTTTTACACTAATACAAAAATTGATGATGGCCGCCGCTTAAAGGATTCCACTCTCAAATCCCTCTAAATATGGGAGTATTACCTGGCCACAAACGTGATGTCTGCCACCCACAGTTGATTTGGGCGAGTCGCTACAAATTGCCGATTAACTTTGTCTGCTGACCGGTCAAGCAAATCGTCTGCTATCGTTGTCCAACACTTCTTGCCGCGCCTAACGCCTTGTATTTCAAGTTTCCTCATTAGCCGTTCGACTGTACAACGGGCAACACAAATACTCACGTAACAATTGCCGTGATACTTTGTTAGCATCGCGTAGACTTTGAAGTTGTTCCCATACACGCTGTATGTTGCACTCCAGTAGCTTGTTCCGCTTTAGACGATCAGGCAATCGATCTAGATCTTGTTCACGAGCTTTGCGCAATATTTCATTGGCACGTTTTAACTCACGATTGTCTCGTTCCAGTTGCTTGAGTCGATTACGGTCCGAACTTGACATCCCGCCGCGAATTCCCTGATTAGTTTCTGATTGGCGCACCGAAGTTCGCAGAGTCTCAAGCGTACAACCTATCTTCGGGGCTATTGATACCATCGCTGACCACTGTGAACCATACTCCCCCTGATTTTCATAAACCAGGCGGACAGTTCGGTCCCTAACTTACGGTGAATATCTCACTTGTCTATTCATTTCTCTATCCTCTCAAGAAAAAGAGTCTCCTGTAAACCCGGGGCGATTCACTAATAATCGATTGACGAAATGTGTAAAAGTTTAATCGCCCATACGCCGACGGATATCGACAAACAGTGAAGGTGAAAAAGGCTAATTATCATGATCGGTTGGAAAACCAATTATGTATTGCAGATAGAAGTTCTCTCGGATTTTCTGAGCGGTCTCTTCATCACTTAAGCACAGCTTATGTTTGATGATGACCGCGCCAATTATTGCCATGCGTGCGTCTTTTACAGGCCGGCCATGTATTGAAGATAGGTTCTGATGAGCCACTTGCTAGTTCATCTCAGAGAACTCATTGACTAAGTTTCACCCAACGACTGTTTGCACCACGCTCTATTTCAAAGGGTGTTTCGAAATTTTCCAGAGTAAGTTGTTTTTGGCTTTTATATGTAATTATATGCAACTTTTCTTGACCTATCTCCTTTTTTTACTATTATATAAAGGCATAGGAAGATGCATCATCTAATCAAATATTTATTGTTTTTGAATGGACGCTAGTTAAGCATTTTTTTCTCAGTAGTATTTTTCTCGACCCTTAAGATTCTAGTAATCTCAATCTAAAGGTCATTTTGATAAAAATAATTGATACGGATTAAATTTCCTCTGAAACATATTTCAAATAAATAAACGCTTAATGCGCTCTAACGCCGTTTCTAAATTATTCATTGAAGTCGCAAAAGACAAACGTATATAACCTTCGCTGCCAAATGCCGATCCTGGTACTACAGCAACACCTGCTTGTTCTAATAAATACTCACTAAACGCAATATCACTATCTGTTGTTAATTTTCCTTGATTATGTAAATCAGCAATGGCGTGTCTAGTATCAGCAAAAGTGTAAAAAGCCCCTTCAGATGATAAACATTTAATGCCTGGGATTGCATTAAGTTTTTCTGTCACAAAATTATTGCGTTCTCTGAAAGCGGCCACCATGGGTGTGATACAAGACTGGTCACCTGTTAGGGCTGTCTCAGCAGCAATTTGGGAAATGGAAGTTGGATTGGAAGTGCTCTGAGATTGGATATTTTCCATCGCAGTGATGATGTCTTCTGGCCCACCACAAAAACCAATACGCCATCCAGTCATTGCATAAGCTTTAGAAACGCCATTCAATACGATAGTTTGTGGGTATAAATCGGGGCAGGCATTAAGAATGTTATTGAATTTGTTGTCTGATAACATAATGTGTTCGTACATGTCATCTGTAGCGATAATAATGTTGGGGTGCTTACGCAATACTGCACCTAGTTCTTGGAGCTCTTTTAATGTATAAACACTGCCTGATGGATTACTCGGACTATTAATGACGAACATTTTAGTCCTGGGGGTTATTGCTTGCTCCAGTTCCGCCGCGGTTATTTTGAAATTTTGATCAATACTTGTTTCAATAAAAACCGGTTTTCCTTCTGCGATCAACACAATGTCTGGGTACGATACCCAATAGGGTGCTGGTATAATAACCTCATCACCTAAGTTGATGGTAGATAGTACGAGATTAAAGAAACTCTGCTTTCCACCGCACGACACTAAAATTTGTTT
The DNA here is from genome assembly GCA_021774265.1 of Nitrosomonas sp. Lineage (GTDB taxonomy): Bacteria > Pseudomonadota > Gammaproteobacteria > Burkholderiales > Nitrosomonadaceae > Nitrosomonas. The sequence goes on along the minus strand of JAJFJG010000178.1, from coordinate 5,147 downwards.
GGCACTATAATCAAAGCCATTCTCGTATTTGAATTTAGCGATTACTGCTTTTTTTAATCCTGGTGTTCCGCCGACAGGCGTGTATTTTGTAAAGCCTTTATTGATTGCTGCAATGGCGGCATCTTTGATATGCTGCGGTGTATCAAAATCTGGCTCACCAGCACCAAGTCCGATAATATCTTTACCTTCAGCTCTAAGCTTTGCCGCACGAGCAGTCACGGCAAGCGTGGGGGAAGGTTTAATGGCCTGAACGCGTTTTGAAAGTCCCACAGCAGAATCCTCATGCAAAAATGTAGAAAAACGCTATATGTTAAGATTAGCGTGTAAAAACAACTTACCAATTGATTATACCTGTGATCGTTACCTTCCCCAATAGCCCTTATAAATTACATCAAACTTTTGAACCTGCAGGAGATCAGCCACAAGCGATCGCTGAATTAGTTGAAGGAATCGAAGATGGTCTTGCTTACCAAACGTTGCTGGGGGTAACTGGATCAGGAAAAACGTTTACGATGGCCAATGTTATAGCACGCTTGGGTCGCCCCGCTATTATCATGGCGCCAAATAAAACATTGGCGGCGCAACTTTATGCTGAAATGCGTGAGTTTTTTCCAGAGAATGCGATTGAGTATTTTGTTTCTTACTACGATTATTACCAACCGGAAGCTTATGTTCCTTCGCGTGATTTATTTATCGAGAAAGACTCCAGTATTAACGATCATATAGAGCAAATGCGCTTGTCAGCAACAAAATCGCTACTTGAAAGAAACGATACGATTATCGTGGCCAGTGTGTCTTGTATTTATGGTATTGGCGATCCAGTTGATTATCACGGCATGATATTACATTTGCGTGAGAATGAGAAAATATTACAACGTGATGCTATTAAACGCTTAACCGAGATGCAGTACGAACGTAATGATATCGAGTTTAGCCGTGGAAATTTTCGTGTTCGAGGTGATGTGTTGGATATTTTCCCTGCTGAAAGTTCTGAATCTGCTATTCGTGTTTCATTGTTTGATGATGAAATTGAAAGCTTGGCGTTATTTGATCCTTTAACGGGACGTGTACTCAAGAGGGTGTCACGCTATACAATCTACCCTTCAAGCCATTATGTAACGCCAAGAAGTACGACTTTGCGCGCCATTGATACGATTAAGGCAGAGCTAAGCGATCGTATGGAATATTATTATGAAAACCATAAGCTGGTTGAAGTTCAGCGCCTTGAGCAGCGCACACGGTTTGACCTTGAAATGCTGCACGAATTGGGTTTTTGCAAGGGAATTGAGAATTATTCGCGCCATCTCTCCGGAAAAAAAGCAGGTGATCCGCCGCCTACACTGATTAATTATTTACCTAAAAATGCATTAATGGTGATAGACGAGAGTCATGTGACCGTTCCCCAAGTGGGGGGGATGTACAAAGGGGATCGTTCACGTAAAGAAAATCTGGTGAACTATGGATTTCGTTTGCCTTCGGCATTAGATAATCGCCCGCTTAAATTTGAAGAATTTGAATCAATGATGCCGCAAACGGTATTTGTTTCCGCCACGCCTTCGAATTACGAAGCAGAACATAGTGGTCAAGTTGTAGAACAGGTTATTCGTCCCACCGGCTTGGTTGATCCATTAATTGAGATTCGACCCATTGCTACGCAAGTTGATGACTTAATGTCGGAAGTCAATTTACGTTCGGCCAAGAATGAACGTGTGTTGGTTACTACTTTAACAAAACGAATGTCAGAGGACTTGGCTGATTATTTTGCAGATCATAGTATCCGGGTGCGTTATCTCCACTCAGATATTGACACTGTGGAGAGAGTTGAGATTATTCGAGATCTTCGCTTGGGTAAGTTTGATGTATTGATCGGTATTAACCTGTTACGAGAAGGACTTGATATTCCTGAAGTATCATTGGTTGCAATATTGGATGCAGACAAGGAAGGTTTTTTGCGCTCTGAGCGTTCTTTAATTCAGACGGTTGGAAGAGCAGCGCGACACGTTAACGGTACGGCGATTCTGTATGCAGATAGAATTACAAATTCAATGCGACGCGCCATGGATGAGATGGAACGGCGACGCAATAAGCAAATTTCCTTTAATAAAGAAAATAATATTACACCGCGCAGTGTGCATAAACGCATAAAAGATTTAATTGATGGCGTCTATGACGCCGAGACAGCGCAGCAGGATCTTAAGGTGGCCCAAGTTCAAGCGCGGTATGATGCTATGAGCAAAACAGATTTAACTAAGGAAATTAAATCAATCGAGAAAAAAATGCTCGCGTCGGCTAAGAACTTGGAATTTGAAAAGGCTGCTGAATACCGTGACGAACTCAAAAATCTTAAAGACAAATTATTCGTTGGATTTGTTGATTTGAAATCTTAAACTGGCACTTATTGCTTAACTTGTGTGGATGATACGAATATCACTCGGGGGAAAGTGCGATTAAGCGTTTTACTGGCAAAATTTTCCATCGTCATACTTTCTACGAAGCGTACGTGGTCACCTTTTTTTACTTTTGTTGTGGGTGCTGCGATCCAAAATTTCCTACCAGAGTTATTTAGCTCCATATAGGTATATCCCGTTGTTTCAAGTATTTCGATAACAATACCTTCATTGTTGGGCATTTTTTCCTGTGTAGCTGATATTTCTGCTGGTTCATGGTGCATTGCTTGCGTATAGATAGGAGCAATAAATATAAATATTATCAGTGTGTTAGTTATTAAATGGGAAATTCTCATTTTTTCTCCAATGTAAATGAAACTGTTTAATTCATCGCCGAATATTAAGGGTCATGTGGGTAAAATCCGACATTAACCTCCGAACATTCGAAGAATTCTTACATATGATACACCGCTGGAATTATAGTTCCAATTGAAACTCAGTTATAAGCGTCAATATTGGTGTGAATAGCCGTTAAAAATAATGAAATTTTATTGTGCTAATTGTGGTGTGGAGGTTTCAGGCTTATCGAAATACTTGCTGCAATAAGGCAGGCTATGCCTGCGGGGATGAAAGCCCATGAGTAGCTGTCAGTCATATCAAAAACGCTGCCGGCGAGTATCGGTCCTGCGATACCTGCGACACCGTAGGCTGTAAACATGAGACCGTAGTTTATACCAACATTTTTAGTACCAAAGAAGTCCGCTGTGGCTGAGGGAAATAGTGCGAGGTTGCCGCCGAAGTTGAATCCAACCCATGCGGCTGCAATTGATAGCGTCATTTCGGTTGAGCCCATTTTGATGAGAACGAGCATCATAACGCTTTGCAGTAGAAACATGAGTGTCATGGCATTTTTTCTACCTATTTTGTCTGATATGGTGCCCCAAATAATGCGACCAGCGCCGTTAAACAAAGCTAGAACACCGACCGCATTTGCTGCAGCTGCTGCGCTTAGTCCACTGTGTACGCCATAGGGTTTTAGAATGCCTATGACTAGCAAACCAGCCGCTGCGCCGAACACGAACATAATCCAGAGTGTCCAGAACTGTTTGAGTTTAACCATATCCCGCCACTCGAAGTCTTTAACTGAGGCGATTTTGGACTTGGATTCAGGTTGGTTCCATCCAATAGGCTTCCATCCGGCAGGCGGATTTCTGAGGAATTGAGCACCTGCAACAACAGCTACCATGAATATGACACCAAGGTACATAAACGATGTCAAAAGGTCATGGGTCTCGATGAAATTTGAGGCGATCTTTGCGAATATCCAAGCGCCAACACCGAATCCTGCGACTGCGAGACCGGTGACCATGCCGCGTTTGTCAGGAAACCATTTTAAGCACGCAGCAATTGGGCAGACGTAACTAAGGCCGATACCTGCGCCACCAATGATTCCAACCGTTAAAGCGATTAGTGGGAAGCTGCCGTCGGTAATTGATGCGAGCATGTATCCAACACCTAATACGATGCCGCCTAATGTTGCGACTATGCGTGGCCCTATCATGTCCTGCAGTTTTCCCGCAAAGATCATGACTAAAGCGAATGTGGCTAGCGCGAGTGAAAAAATAGCTTGGGTTTGGGTTGTCGAGTAGGAAAAGACATCTTTGAGTGGGGTGACAAAAACGCTCCAGCTGTAAATAGCACCAAGGCAGACTTGAATGATTAGTGCGCCAATAACAACTAGCCAACGACTTCTTAAAAATTCCATTTTAAATGGTGAAAGTCTAGGGTATATTTCACTACATAATAGTTAAGCTAAAAGGTTAACAAACAAGCTTTGCTCATTAAAGTTCAAAAAAAACAAGGGTTATTTTTTGTTGGAGTGAAATATATACGTTAGGTCGGATATTCAGTTAGATGTGTTGTAGGCTGATAAAAGGCGCTTCTGCGTGATTATGCATTATCAATGCCAAGATTGGAATCATTATCTTTATTTTATGGTATAAAAGATGGTGAAAATTATGACTATGTTGCAATTAGAAATGAGCATTCAATGAATGTCAGGATGTAAAAAGAGGAGTGGATTTCTAAGTTTGGATAAAATTAATTGATCGTATGAGTCGCAGCCAGAAAGATAAATTTCGACAGAGATTAGCAAGGGAAGCAAACGCAGATACAATCGTTAATTTGATTTAACAAAGCTTGATAACGACCCTGTCTATCCATTTGTATGAGTGTGGAAGTTGTATCGCAGGGGTATAAGTTTGCGAGTTACAACGTTATATCGTTGTCGTCAATGCAGTCGGACGTTTAACGCACTTACCAACACGCCACTGGCACGATTACACCACAGAGGTAAAAGGTTTAATTATGAGCAAGCTATGGTTCAAGGATTAAGTTGACGCAAATCAGTGATTAGCTGCGGAGTTATTGTCAAACCTGGTGTTTGAGTATTAAGTGAAGCGGCGACGAGACTGTAATTAAATCTGTGTAACTGCCATCATTCCCACTCATTATGAGTAAGGATAGGCAGATTATGAAGCAAGAAGAATTATAATTATTTGCACGTGAAGCGGCTAAGGGCCTGAAGACAGAAGAAGACCTTAATGACTTCAGTCAGAGGCTGACCAAAGTTGTCGTTGAAGCGGCACTAAATGTGGAGCTTGATGACCATTTAGGGTATAGCAAATACGAGAAATCAGGGTCAGGAAATAACCGTAATGGGTATACCAGCAAGACCTTGCGGACAGAAGATGGTCAAAT
>JAJFJG010000177.1 GCA_021774265.1 Nitrosomonas sp. | reverse complement strand
AACTCATAAAAATCACCCATACGATAAAACATCAACATATCCGGATGCTCCGCCTTGATACCCAAATACTGCTGCATCATAGGAGTATGTTTAGTATTTTTTTTCTCTAAGAGGTTGGTTTTGCTCGTTATTTTATCAGTATGGTCCATTGTATGTATGATTGTTTTTATGTCTCATGATATTTTGCTTTGTTCCTTGATTGTCCACTGAGTCTCATATTCAGAGCAGAGGGCTTCGAATCAATTATGGTAGCTTGGATGCAAAATATTCTTTTATAATATCGATGCCCTATTACAAAAAAAACTTGTCCAGACGGGATTGGGACATCTTCCTGCCATGTCACTTGCCGAAACAATATTAAGCTCCAGAATCAAAAGCAAGCGGGCGTTTAGAACGATATCCAACGAGTGAAGCCATGCTATTGGCAAAAGACATTTACGAAGCAATCGCAACGTGAACAACATATTTCAAGCTTCACTATTTAGGTGATGAGTGAATTGTATCTTACCCAACATATAGAAGTTAAATAATTAATGAGTAGATAGCTCCTGGAGCTGAGGTGCCGAAAAGGCAATCTGAGGTTAGACGGACTCAATTTGGCACTTTCTTACTTCGCTATTGACGGGCGTCTCTTTATGCCCTTCTGCTTCCGATCATCTAAGCGGTTAGACACATTTGAAACATAACCCTCCGGTTATTTAAAACCGTGAACTCCCGTTGTCATTTAGTTCACAAATTAAAATAATCTCCCACTTATTTCACAATTTGAAAAAAAGTGGTGTAGAAAAATTTCTGCTTAAAAAATCCGACTAAATTTCTATAAGCTTAGACCTAGACTTGTGAAACCTGTGAGTATCTACCAGGCGCTATCTATTAACTTCAATAGTTTCTCGTTCACTTACACTTACACTTACACTTACAGGCCAAAAAATTAGTTCATAAATTACAATTTGTTACCATAACTTCCTTGCTAAAATATTCTGCATTTCTAAAAACGAATCCTAAAATATAGCAGTTAAAGTTAAACATTCGTGAATACTAATATTCATATCCGCTTGTTAAATTAGAAGAACATGGCCCTTATTCAAGTGTTAGTTAACGGAACACTAATGGTATAGTTTGGGTTTTACACTATGGTAGCTAAGTAAAAATGACACAAAACAATTTCAATGAAATTTATAACCAAGTAAAAACAAACACTAAGAACAGCAAAGAATTTCTTGTTGGTGAGTTAAATTTAAATTACGGGGATTTATTTCGGCGCGTTGAAAAATGTGTCGCATTGTTTCATTACTTGGATTTAAAAGTGGATGATCGTGTCGTTCTTTTGTGTGCTGATGAAGCAGAAACTTCTGTTTTTTTTGTTGCTACATTATTAGCAGGACTATCATTAGTCGTACTAGATCCGAAAGCATCTAATTCAGAAATTATTTTGATAATTGACGCGGCTGAACCTGCTGCTATATTCATGGATGAAGAAAAGTCTAAAGATGTGCTCAATATGAGCATTGATACAGGAGTACCATTATATAGAATTCGTAAACAAGGTTTTGCAAAAAATGTATTCGGCTTAATGCGCCTTAATAAACATGATGATAGTGATATATACCCAGAAGCAACCAAAAAACTAGAGCCATCAAGCTCACCCCTTGGCGACATTGATTATGATACGCCTGCATTGATATTGTTTACCTCCGGCACAACTTCAGCACCTAAAGGCGTTGAGCTGACGTTTAAAAATGTTATAGCTCAGCAAGCGACTTATCACTCAGAGTTCAGACTTAATGAAAACAGCCGGATAGCTAACCACCTACCATTACATCATACTGACGGTCTGAATATGGCGGTTTTAATGACATTCTGTGTTAACGCTACATGGATACGACCGACCCCTACTGTTGACGATATCTTTTATAGTGTGCAACGTTATCATGCTACTCACTTGATCACAGTGCCTGCAGTATTAACATTAGTCTCCGATTTATCTGATGATTTTAAAGATTGTCTTGCTAGCAAAGAATTTCAACATTTAATTTCAACCGCGGCGTTTTTAGATGAAAATTTATGGCGAGATTTAGAACGATACTTTAACATTGAGATCACTAATGTATATGGTTTGACAGAAACTGTTTCACAAGCGATGTTTTGTGGTCCAGATCCTTCAACACGAAAAGTGGGCACTATAGGCAGACCTAAGGGTTGTGAAGCAAAAATTGTTGATGCTGAAAGCAACGAAGTGCTTGCAGGTGGTACGGGCGAGCTTGCGCTCAAAGGTGATATTGTCATGAGAGGTTATTTTCGTAATCAACAAGCAACCGATGAAGTATTAAAAGATAACTGGTTCTATACTGGTGATTTGGCCACAGTTGATGAAGAAGGATTTTATCGTATTGTGGGCCGCAAGAAAAACATGATCAATCGAGGCGGGTTAGCACTTTATCCTGAAGATATTACCGCCGTTATTATTGCTATGGAACAAGTTGCTGACGCTGTAACTATAGGGTTACCCGATAAAGCTTCAGGTGAATGCGTAGTAAGCTGCGTGATACCCAATAGCTCCAAGTTAACGAAACAAGAAGTTATTGACCAATGTCGAGAACAATTGGCTCCAGAAAAAGTGCCCAACCACATAATATTTATGGAAAATTTTCCTCGTGGTGCCGCAGGGAAAGTAGAGCTTTCTAAAGTAAAAACAATTACTCAAAATATATTAAATAATGCAGATACGAATTTTTCTGGTAGTAATTCTGAGCAAGTGATGCAAATAGCCGCAAGTGTTTTTAATGTCCCAAAAGATTTGTTATCATCCGCATCGACCTCTGATTCAGTTGTTGGTTGGGATTCTCTGGCACAATTGCAGTTAGTCGTTGGGCTAGAAAAGAACTTTCAAATAAAACTGGGCGCTCGAGATGTAATGAATATCAAGAGCCTTGCCGATGCGATTAAACTCGTCGAGCAACATTTAAACAAAGTGTAAGAGATAGTCATGAATACGGTATTCCGCTATGACGGTATTGTTATTTTAGGTCATCCACGCTCGGGGACAACCTTGTTGCGAAGATTGCTTAATGGACATGATAACTTATATTGTCCTGGTGAAACACATGTTCTCAATGCGAGTGCTCGGTTTATTCAATCGGAAAGAACGGCTCATGGTTTGGATATGGGTGTTCTTTCTGGTATGCATTTTGCGGGTATTGCAGAGGAAGATATATTAACCAGTGTGCGTAATTTAGCTTTTTCACTTTTAAAAAAAGCATCTTTAAATCAGAAAGATAAACGCTGGGTAGAGAAAACTGCGGCGGATTCGTATTACATTAATGAAATTGATCAATTATTTGGTGAGCATGCCTACTTTATTGGCATTGTTCGTCACGGGCTTGATGTCGCCATTAGCAGTCAAGAATATTCAGAAGCTGCGGGTATGTATCTCGACATGTTTAAACCGTATATTAATCATTACGGGCAACCGTTAGAGGCATTACTCAGATCCTGGATGGATGTCACAAAAAACTTGATAGAATTCTCACAAAAACATCCTGACAACTGCTTATTGGTTCGCTATGAAGATTTAGTCGATGAACCTGAAGAAGTGTTAATGCATATTTTAGAGTTTATCGGTGAAAAATACTCTGTGGATTTGTTAACAAAAGGATTAACTAATCATGCTGATTTAGGCTTAAGTGATCCAAAGTGTTTAAATCAACAAAGTGTTACAAAAGCGTATACCAATCGTTGGGAAAGCCTTTCGGAACACCAGCTGGCATACTTAGCGAATATCGCTAATCCACTTTTAAAAACGTTAGATTACGATGTTATTGATGTTGGAAAATGCTTATCTACCGAAGATGCTAGGCGTAGATATGAGCTTGAGATTATTATGAATTCAAATAATAGCTCGTATAAATAACAAGTGCGTAGGGACAACGGTGAATGCATTTTTTAAGTATTGATTGGTTTTCATGGATGGTACTTACCATCGCTTTTTTTTGGTTAACACCTGACCGTTGGCGACACCATATATTAACTTTGATCACAATGACATTTTTGGCTATTTATGCCCCTTTGTCTTTAGTTATATTGGTGCTATTGTCACTTACAACCTACCTAATAGTCAGTACACACATAAAAGAGTTATCTGGTATTAAAACATGCGTGGCGATTGTTGCAAACATCGCAGTTCTTGGCTACTATAAAATTCAAGTAGGTTCACACGCAGACACAGAAGACAGTTTAACTTCTATCGTTATTCCGTTAGGCCTTGCCTTTTATACATTAAGGCTTGTGCATTATATACTTGAGGCATACAAAGGTACCCTGCCTCGACATCAACTCTCCGATTTTATTCACTATTTATTTTTCTTTCCAACCATTGTTGTTGGCCCTATTCATCGCTTTGCCGAATTCAAAAGGGACCTTCGCCGACATCATTGGGATTTCGGAATGATCGCTCAAGGCTGCGAGCGTATTTTATATGGCTATGTAAAATTAACTTTTTTGGCAAATTATCTGATTTCTGGTGTATTTGCACAGTATATTACTACCTGCGGTGAAGCGACCGATCCGTTGGTTATCTACCTCGAAATGATTCGTGCCGGCTTAAATCTCTATATGCAATTCTCAGGTTTCTCAGATATTGCCATTGGTTTTGCCAGAATTTTAGGTTTTAAAGTTATGGAAAACTTTAACTGGCCATATTTCCAAAAAAATATTTCTGACTTCTGGCGGTGTTGGCATATTTCATTAACTAGTTGGTGCCGCGAATATATTTTTACAACCGTTCTTTCCACCTTACGAAGCCCTGCAGTGGCTGCGATCACAACGATGATTGTTATTGGTGTTTGGCACGAATTTTCATTACGTTTCGTCGTATGGGGTCTTTACCACGGTATGGGTATAGCCGTGTGGCAAAACTTCCAGAAACACAAACGCTACTTACCGACTTTACCTCAACGAATAAAACCTATAATAGATGCATTGAGCATTTTACTCACTTTGCATTTTGTGTGGTTCGGCTTTGCCATAGTGATGTATCCGACCTTAGGCGAGGGATTTACCGCCATAAAGACAGTTATATTGTTTTGGATGTAATTTTTTATGTATAAATTTTTAAAATCAAGGATGCCGTTTATACCTGCCGCTTTTTTAGCATTTATTTGGTATATTTCACTCATTATTATTGTTTTGTATTTTTCTTTTGAACCTGTCGCTGAATTTGCTTACTTAGAAATTTAATGCAGATGAGGAAGGGTTTATTATGAATTGGATCAATAACTTAACAGTTAGACAGAAAGAATTACTGACTGGCTTGAGCATATTGTTTTTAGTTTGCGGTAGTTTCTTTAGTGCGGAAATAATCTTGCGTCACAAACAGCTCTCGGAATTTGGTGAAATTGGAACCGTGGAAGAAATATCAGCCTTTTATCGAGACAAAAAGACAAGCTTACTTATACCTGTTCCAAACGCAAAAATGGGAAAAATAGCTTTTAATAGTTCAGGTTACCGTGGTCCTGAATTAGATACTGAAAAAAAAGCAAATGTTATTAGAATTGCTTTTATAGGGTCTTCAATCGTTTTTGATCCTTATACTTCAAGTGAAAGCTTGACCTGGCCAAGCGTGACCACCAATGGTTTGCATGAAAAGTTTCCTGATTGTCGATTTGAATACTTTAATGCGGGTATTCCAGGCACTGGCCCAGCTGGGCTCATTAAGCATTATGAGCATTTTATTAAACATAGCAAGCCGGACTTGGTTTTAATTATGACTGACGACAGAAATGGAAGATTAAATGAAATTGCTAAAGAAACTGGTCTCTATAATGGTGTTCATTATCAACCTACCTGGCTAGCACAAAATTCTTTGTTTTGGGGAAAACTAGAGAAAAATATAGTGATTCAAAAAAGATTAAGAACTGCAACAAGCAAACAGAATAATATTGTTTATACAGAGGATCAGCTACTGCATCGGTATAGGAAGTCCATTCGTACATTAATTAATGCCGTGAAAGCGAACAATAGCGTTCCCGTATTGCTTAGCTTAGGCCAAAAAATAAGAGCTGAGCACTCATTAGTTGAAAAATTATCAGCAATTGACTCGGCAATATTCTTTATGCCATATATGAAGGTCGAAGATTTTATTCAGACATTAGAAATATTCAATAAGGAAATTCAACGAATTGCTAACGTAGAAAATATTTCTTATATCAAGTGGCACGATGAGCTCGCAGGGAATGATGAAAATTTTCTTGATACTGTTCACTTCACTGAAAAAGGCAGTTCTCGATTGGGCGCAATACTAACGCAGAAACTTTCTCAAGATTCATTATTAATTAACCAGCTAGTTGCAAATGGTTTCTCATGTATTGAAAATCATCACTAATGTTGATGATTTGTGAATAGAAAGTAAAGCTAAAGCAATAAAAATGCGCAGAATCAGTCAATATAGAACATCGCTCAGGAAAACCAACTATTGGTGAATCTGTCTCACAGGTCACCAAACTTCTTAAAAATAGAGACATAAAAAAGTTAGGTCCGCTGTCTGGCTTATTATCGTGTCTTGAATTCTTTGTGATGCACCAGTCCCTCTTGGGTGTTTACCCAAAAACTTTCCATTGGAGTATTGACGCTACTATGACAAGAAATTGTAGCCACACCTGACAAACCCATGGCATAAAACTAATATTGATCTTCCGTAATGTAAACCTTCAATCTCAGTTCCATAGAAACGTCTGATGTGCCTTTTACGAACCTTTCCGTGTACGATCACAAATATAGAAAATACTTTCCCACTATAAGGGATGGTTTTCACTCAAACACTAGTTAAATCAAGATCCGTCAGCTGGTTTAACTCGTTTCATCAGACTCTTGATTGCTTAACTTTGTACCCAAGGTAATTTAGCGGCTTTCCAACCTGAAGACGAGCCCCGATGACCGACTTCATTCTTGTCACCTTCAAAACCTTCGAGAACATTGTAACAATCGGTAAAGCTTGACTGTGTTGCTATCGTGGCAGCATGGTTTGAACGTGCGCCACTGCGGCAAATAAACATGACGGTGTCGTCTTTGTCTACTTTACTGGCTAACTGATGAAGAAAATCAGCATTTGGTTCCATATCAGGGTAAGTTCGCAACTCAATCTCGATAGCACCAGCAATTCGCCCAACCCAGTCTAGTTCTGCGTTTGAACGGACATCTACAATTTGGGCGTCTGGTATTTTTTGTAGCAACTTATGCGCTTCTGTAGGGAGTAAAGCGCCACGATAAGGCAGGTTCATTTCCTTGCCACGTTGGTGTGCTCGTTCTAGAATTTCTGTTGCAGTTTCTTCCATTACTGTTTATCCGATTGTTGTAAATAATACTTGGGGATCGTCGATTAATTATTTCTTAGCCAAGCTGGCAATGAGGTAAAATCTTTCGAGTTGAAGTGTAAATTTCGGGTAATAGTGTACTATCGCCAGAATTTACAACAAGAAAATGAAACGTTTTATACGTCGGAAATTGGTTCATGAATGAACCGTGCTTCCTTATTGTTATCATACATATGATAACTCATCATTAAGCATATATATCATAAAATTATGGAAAAAATCCGTATATCTAAGCTGATGTCGGAACAAGGTATATGTTCTCGCCGTGAAGCTGATAAATTTATTGAGATGGGCTGGGTGTTTGTCGACAATGAGTGTGTTTCCCAGTTGGGTACAAAGATTTATCCTGCGCAAAAAATTACACTGAATAAAGCCGCGCAAGCGCAGCAACAAAAATTTGTGACTATTTTAATGAACAAACCCATAGGTTATGTCTCGGGCCAGCCAGAACCTGGTTATCAGCCTGCTGTTAATTTGATTAATCAAGCATCGCAGTTCATCGACAGGCGTTTCACGCAACGTTTTAGCCCGTCAGACCTAAAAAATTTAGCGCCGGCAGGACGACTAGACATTGATTCGCAAGGATTGTTAATTTTGACGCAAGATGGTCGTATTGCAAAGCAATTGATTGGTGCAGATTCAAAAATTGGAAAAGAATATCTGGTGCGGGTGGAAGGATCATTACCAAAAGAAAGACTGGCATTATTAAATCATGGACTGAGTTTGGATGACAGTCCACTAAAGCGTGCGGAAGTCAGATGGCAAAACCAGGACCAATTACAATTTATCTTACATGAAGGCAAAAAACGCCAGATTCGCCGCATGTGTGATTTAGTTAATTTGAAAGTGATTGGATTAAAACGAGTGCGGATTGGCAAAATAAAGCTGGCTAATTTACCGGAGGGAATGTGGCGTTATTTGAGAATGGATGAGCGTTTTTGATAGTGATTTTTTGCGGGGTATGAAGTAATATCGTCAGATGCATCAGCGTTTGCACGTCATTCTCAAAATTTCCTCTTATAAACTCATGCAGTATTATGAAGGTGATGTTGATTCGGTAGTGGCCAAAACCACGGATGGCCGTGTCATTAAATTCCCGGCTAATATTTTACGCTCAGTGGTGCAGAGTCATGGCGTTTATGGCACCTTTGAACTGGTCTTTGATAAGAACCATAAGTTTGTATCCATTCGCCGTGTTAGTGATTAATTGCTACAAATTCAATCCCCAGCTATCATTGTCCAAAAACGTGCGTTAAACTTTCTGATCATCAAGACTTCTTTAGATTCCAATTCAATAAGATCAAACAAATGGCCCAATACGTAATGTCTATGCTCCGTGTGAGCAAAACAGTTCCTCCTAAACGTCAAATCATCAAAGATATTTCACTCAGTTTTTTTCCTGGCGCAAAAATTGGCTTGTTGGGGCTGAATGGTTCTGGTAAATCCACCGTGTTACGTATCATGGCGGATGTTGACCACGAGTTTGATGGCGAGGTGCAGCGTTTACCCAATATTCGCATCGGCTATCTGCCACAAGAACCGCAACTGAATCCTGAGCATACCGTACGTCAAGCAGTGGAAGAAGCACTGGGCGAAGTGATGCAGGCGCAGAGCAAGCTGGATGAGGTATATGCCGCTTATGCTGAAGAAGACGCTGATTTTGATGCTTTAGCCGAGGAGCAGGCACGCTTGGAGGCGATTATTTCTACATCTGGCAGTGATGCCGAACACCAGATGGAGATCGCCGCCGATGCGTTGCGTTTGCCAACTTGGGATGCCCTCATCGACAAATTATCTGGTGGTGAAAAACGTCGCGTGGCGCTGTGTAAACTCCTGCTGGAAAAACCTGACATGCTGCTGCTGGATGAGCCTACTAACCATCTAGATGCTGAATCTGTTGAGTGGTTGGAACAATTCCTCGTGCGTTTCCCCGGCACCGTGGTGGCCGTCACCCATGATCGTTATTTCCTAGATAATGCCGCCGAATGGATACTGGAACTGGATAGGGGTCGTGGTATTCCGTGGAAAGGTAACTACTCAAGCTGGTTGGAACAGAAAGAAGAGCGGCTAGAGCAGGAAAACAAACAGGTTGACGCGCACATGAAAGCAATGAAGCAAGAGCTGGAATGGGTGCGGCAAAATCCGAAAGGCCGCCAAACCAAATCCAAGGCACGTTTGGCCCGTTTTGAAGAACTCAATTCGCAAGATTATCAAAAACGCAACGAAACCCAGGAAATTTTCATTCCAGTAGGTGAACGGCTGGGCAATGAGGTCATCGAGTTTAACGAAGTGTCCAAAGCCTATGGCGACCGACTGTTAATCGACAACTTAAGCTTTAAAGTCCCACCAGGTGCTATCGTCGGTATCATTGGACCGAATGGGGCGGGTAAATCTACCTTGTTTAAAATGATCACGGGCAAAGAACAGCCAGATGCTGGCGAAGCAAAAATTGGCCCCACCGTCAAAATTGCCCATGTCGATCAAGCACGAGATTCTTTAGAAAATGATAAAACGGTATTCGATGCTATTTCTGGTGGCAATGATATCCTCACCGTCGGTAAATACACAACGCCAGCGCGTGCCTATCTTGGCCGCTTCAACTTCAAGGGTGGCGACCAACAAAAAATTATCGGTCAACTCTCCGGTGGTGAACGCGGACGTTTTCATTTGGCACAAACTCTCATTTCCGGTGGTAATGTCCTGCTGCTTGACGAGCCATCCAACGACCTCGATGTAGAAACCCTGCGTGCCTTAGAAGATGCCCTACTGGAATTTGCGGGCTGCGTGCTGGTCATCTCTCATGACCGCTGGTTCCTAGACCGCATCGCAACCCACATCCTCGCTGCTGAAGGTGAGTCACAATGGAACTTTTTCAACGGTAATTATCAGGAATACGAAGCTGATAAGCGCAAGCGCTTAGGTGAAGAAGGTGCGAAACCGAAACGGATTCGGTATAAACCGATTAGTCGGTGATGTTGGCGAATCAAGATATTTAGTAAATAAATTGACTATTTTGCAGAGGCGCCAATGTTTTCATCCAAAGAGACAGCTCAATTTATAGATGAGTACTGGCCTAAAAAAAGTGGCTTGGCGGCAGCTGAAATTATTTCTTTTTTAGCATTATCTACCCTATTGGTGGCAATAAATGTAAGTTTGTTGTTATGGGCCTGCATAATTTTATTGGTAGGTATTAGCATCTTTTTTTTTATGGCTATACACATCAAGACCACCTGTTGTACCAAAAGATAAAATTGGATTCTTGGTATGTACAACTTGTTCGGATGAAAAAGAGTTAAGTATTATTGTAGAAGATTTTATTTCCCCTCTTAGACAACTTGTCAAATCAGGAAAGGCGGGGGACTCTTTTTATTTTGTAGAAATGCCGCAATATTTTTCTAAGCAAGTGATAGATGCTGACTCAGCAAATGAAATGCGAGTTCGATGCAAAGCACATTTTATGATTTATGGTCGTGTGCGCCGAAGAGTGATTAATGAAAAAGAAAACCATATTGTTGAATTGGAAGGGGCTGTAGCTCATCAACCAATTTCAGATCAAGTGAGTGATAAATTAGCAGCAGAGTTTACGGAGCTTTTACCCCGAAATGTTCATATACCGACTGAGAATGATCTTTTTTCCTTTCAGTTTACGTCTGAATGGGCTGAGATTGTCGCTCGCTACATAATCGGCGTTGCAGCGTCATGTTCAGGGGATATTAAATATGCAGAAGTTTTATATCTTGATGTACTTTCACGACTACAAAATAAAGACCATGATTTTCCTATTTATAGAAAACTCAAAGAGCGCGTTCCGCACAGATTGACAGAACTGTATGAAGCCATGGCTTCTTCTTGTTTTTCCAAATGGACTGAAACGCATGATTCTTCTTATTTAGCTGAGGTCGAGATCTGGCTTGATAAGATTAATCCAGTGTTCAAAGATAGGAAATCAGCTTTAAATTTAAGAGCGATTACATTATTTTTAACGAACCGTTCTGTCGATGAAGCTATCAAGGTATTAAAAAAGGCTAAGGAAAATGGTAACCAAATTTGGCAATGTAATATGGCTTTTTTGTATGCATATAAAGGAAACTTGAAAAAAGCTATTCAGCATTATCGTCATGCAAGTAAATGTAATTACGAGCAAAATAATTTTTATTAAATTGAGGATTTCATAAACTGGATAATTGAACAAGAACCAGAGAAATATCAGTTATTTTATTGCCTTGGTTTCATAAATCGAGTTTTCAAAGAAGATCAAATTTTAGCATTGAAAAACTTTAATAAATTTTTAGAGTTACGCTGTGAATCAGAATTTCTACTAGAAAAAAATATGTCAGAAGAATGGGTTAAGGAGTTATCTGTCAAGAAATAACAAAAACGACTTTGTGATCAGCTTGCGCCATCCAACGTATTGTTGTGCAAAACTATTTCCAAAAATTTTAGCGCAACGCAGATGCAGACAGTAGTTTCAACCTTTTCATCACGGCGTTTAATACGCATCACAAATTTGTCGTCTTTTAGTTACTT
This sequence comes from Nitrosomonas sp., assembly GCA_021774265.1. Classification (GTDB taxonomy): domain Bacteria; phylum Pseudomonadota; class Gammaproteobacteria; order Burkholderiales; family Nitrosomonadaceae; genus Nitrosomonas. The sequence goes on along the minus strand of JAJFJG010000177.1, from coordinate 10,247 downwards.
TTCTCTGGCGGGAAAACCCATGCATGGCAGCATGCCTTGTGCTATTTCACCACATTCTTTTGTGATCTTGATATTTTCATTCTGAAACGGAAAGACCAAACTCAATAGCCGTGCTTTGCACTTGACTGCATTTACTATCGCAGTTCAAAGTAAGAATTGTATTAACTTATACCAAGCTTTATTAAAAAATAACTATACTTTTAATCGCGCCATTCAGTTTATGTTCAAGTTGGCAGTGTTTAAATGGGCTCGTAAATTTTTTGGATCAGACAACAATTTAACAACTGTAGTCTCCTTGTAGCACAGCCTCGCCATACCTCTATTTGGCGGGGCTTTTATTTTGACCGTTAGAATAAAGCTCCCCACGTTTTTACAAAGATAACGATTTATTCAGTATTTCCTTAACCCAACAGGTTAGTCATCAAACGATGATTTATGATTAATTTAGCGCTCCTTAAGCAGTATTTTTTCATATAGGGTAATAATTTTCTCTTCGCCACATGATTGTATGTAATGGTTATATTTCGGCCCGGAGTTCATTTCCAAAAGGCGGTATTCGCCCTGGTGATTTTTGATGATGTCAAACCCCACATAATTTAAACCCGGTAATTGCAACGCGGGCTGGACAAACTGTGAGAGAGCGGATAATTCTTCTGGGTCATCAATATGCAGCGCATGTCCTTTATTGGTATCCCAGTAGCGAGCACCAAATTCTTGGTTCTCTGATACACGTTGATAGCATAAGAGTAGTTCCCCACGGAAAAATACGACGCGGAATTCTTGTTTAGATTGAATATAATCTTGAGCAAGAGCAATGTAGTCATAACTACAGCTATTTCGATTAAAAATTTCATCAAGTGCGGCTGCCACCATTTCTTTTTCTTGACATAAGAAAACATTTACCCCTAGTGCACCACGGTTTCTTTTGACGACGACAGGGTAGCCAAATGTCTGTTCTATTTTATTGACAATGCTGTCTTGTGAGGGGTAGTTCACATATTTTTGATAATGATCATGGGTGTTGAAATCGAGAAAGCCGATAGTCTTCGGCATGGCTATTTGTTTGTGAAGTAGTTGATAAGTATGCTCCTTATCTTTACAAATGGCAGCGATGGCTTCGGTGTTAAATGGTGTGCGATTTTGTTGAAATAATAGATCTTCGCCTAATGCAACTTTGATGAAATTTTTTTCATCGTCGAGATTTTCGTATGCGATCTGATGATTATTGCAGGCTTGCGTTAAACATTTGATATGAACTTCCATTTCTTGATTCCAATGTTATTGAATTTATTATTTTTTGTCGGCTGCGACCAGTATTACTTGAGTTTCCTGAAATTAGAATTGACCACCACTTTTTTGATCAGGTATATGGCTTCATTGTCGGGTTCAAGTCGTTAATTGCTGTCTATTCAGGAGAGCATAAATGAAACGCAAGATAACAAATGATTTGTCCAGTCGCATTGTTTTGTTTTGGATGAAATTTGATGTTTCTTAGAACGATGATAAAGAAGCATGAAAGCGATAATCTTAGTTTACAGGCGGGTCTGTAAGGTAATATTTTAATTGTAGACGTATAAAATGCGTCATTCTTTAGTGTTATGAGGCGATGTTCTTTATTAAGGAAGAGAAGGAGAGTTATAACCTATTTTTAGAATCTAATATGCTTGTAGTTGCTTTTCAGTTGGATAAAGTGTGATGGCATCTTTTTCCTGTAAGTGATTACCAAAATCCTCTGCATTTAGAGGGTGAGAAAAATAGTACCCTTGTCCTGCTTTGCACCCTAGGCTCTTCAAAAAAGAAAGTTGTTCGGCATTTTCTATACCCTCACCAACTACGCCAAGATCCAGGCCTGTGCTCATCATAACCATTGCCTTGACAAGCTGCGCATCTTTTTTATTTGTTGTTGAATCGTTAACAAAAGATCTGTCAATCTTAAGTGTCGTAATTGGAAAGTGTTTAAGGTAGCTTAATGATGAATAGCCAGTACCAAAATCATCTAACGAAATTCCTAAACCCAAATCGCGTATTTGATTAAGCATGTCAACAGTTTCGGAAGTGCCATCCATTAATAGGCTTTCTGTTATCTCAATTTCGAACATACCGGGTTTTAGCCGTGCTTCGGTTGATGCTTTTTTAAGAAGGTCGACAATACTCGGCACTTTATCTATACACTGACGACTTGAAATATTGACGGCAACCTTTAATAACTGTTTGCTTTTTTTATTCCATTCAGATGCCTGATTGGCCGCTGTCATGACAACCCATTCTCCTATCGGAACAATCAATCCTGTGTCTTCAGCAATATTAATAAATTTATCTGGACTAACAAGACCCATTGTTGGGTGTTGCCAGCGAATTAATGCCTCTGCACCAAGAATAAGCCCTGTTTCTAAGTTAATAATAGGTTGATAATAAAGTAGGAACTGTTGGTTACTAAGCGCTTTGCGCAATTCCTGCTCTATGGTCATATGTTCCACTATTGCTTGGTTCATTTCTTGCCGATAAAACATAAAATTATTGCGCCCCTGTTTCTTGCTCTGATACATGGCAGTATCTGCATGTTTCATTAGTGTTTCAACATCATTCCCATCATGTGGATAAAATGCAATGCCAATACTTATCGTTGTAAAGGTTTCAGAACTGTTATTTAGATTAATCGGTGTAGAAACGTTGGACAATATTTTATTAGAAACAACCTCAACGTCAGAAACATTTTTAATATCATTTAATATGATGACAAATTCATCACCTCCTAATCGTGATACTACATCTGATTCTCGAACAGCCTCCTTTAGGCGTAATGCTATTTCAATAAGTAAACTATCACCAGCTTTGTGCCCCAATGTGTCATTAATCAGCTTAAACCTATCTAGATCAAGAAAGAGCACAGCTACATTTGAATTTGTTCGTTTTGCAATTTTTAAATCATGAGACAGTTGGTCTATACACAGTTTACGATTCGGCAAATTGGTTAAAGCATCATAATTGGTCTGACGCCAGAGATCATCTTCATATTGTTTACGTTCTGTAATATCGGTAAACATTGCAATATATTGTTGAACCGTACCACTGTGGTCTCGAACGACGTTGATACTTAACCATGTTAGATAATATTCACCGCTTAGCTTCTTACTCCATACTTCACCTTCCCAAAAGAACTTTTGTTGAAGTGTATCTAAAATAAAATTAGAAGAGCGCTCACTCTTTAGGTCGCAGCTCAAATAAAATAAACCTTTCCCTAGAATATTTTTTTGATTGTAACCAGACACGTTAATGAATGCTGGGTTTACCATTTGTATTTGCATTTTAGCGTCAGCAATCATGATTGCTTCCTTTGCATTTTCATATACAGCAGAAGAAAGATGCAACGCAGATTCAAATTTTATTCGCTCATTAATTAACCGATTAAAGGTAGCAGCCATTACACCAATTTCATCTTTCCCTGTAATAATCAACTGATGGTCAAAATTCTTTTCTTGAAACATCGTCTTCATTTTTTCGGAAATATTTCTTAGCTCTCCAACCAATCGTTTCATGAGAAATAAACCAAAAACAAAAGAGAATAGAAGTGTGGCCAGTGTTATTGCGGAGTAGGCCGCTAGCATATAAACAGCGTTTTGTGTATTTTTTACAGCTAGATTAACAACTTCTTCTTTAACTTGGCTAGTGACTCGTTTTATGAGATTAATGCGTTTTGTCGCGTTCCTCCACCATATGGAGGAATTAATATCAGGCCGCCCTTTGCCTAGATATGTCATTGCATGCAGTGCCAAGGAGTCATCTACCCATACAAGTTTGTCAATTTGATTAATTGAGTAACCTTCTTGGAGATATAAAGATATTTTAGCAATAAAGTCGGAATAATGATCCAGTGTTTCATCAATTGTTTCTAAATGCGAGAGATCTTCTTGAGTTATACCTGATGAGGCCTTATAACGGGCAATAACATCTTTCACATTTAGCAGTACTTGTTGAAAATGCTCAAAATATGATTTTTCACCGCGAATCACGTAATTCTTGAAATCATGGATAAGTCCCCCGTAACCTAACAGGGCATGCAGTTCATTCAGAAGCTCATTTCGTTCAACTTTATTAAGGGTTGCAATGCGGAATTTATTTACCTCAAGGTTGACCGGCTGGGATAGTATTTGTCGCAATAAATCTCGATGCATGTCAGGTGCTACTATATAGAAATTTTTTATTAAACTATCCTGAGCTTCTATATGAGTAATTATCTTACGAAAGTATTTAGAATCCATTTCCCCTGATACGGAAACCCTCATTAGAGTGGCTCGTTCTTGACCAGCGTGCTCTTGCAACCAAAGTAAGTTAATATAAACGTCGACCAACTGCGCTAATTTATTACCATTTGTTAATTGAGAAAAATGCTGAATAAAGTTTATAGCGTGTGAATTCAAAGCCGAATAATCATTAAGTAAATTCTCGAATTTGTTTTCGTCAATGGCAGCACGAACTGATGGCAACTGCATTATTAATTTATTCAATGCTATAAGCTCTTTATTTGCAGATGAACTCAATTGATTGATATCAAAAGACTTTATTTTTTGAGTAAAAACATAAAGTGCTTTATCAGTCAACTCTCGCTGAGAATATATTTCTTCTTTTAAAAATAAAGAGTCTTGATTGATTAAATTGGTACTGATTCCACGTTCCTTTTGTAACTCATAAATTAGATCATCAAGACTATAAGCAAGAGATAGGAAGTTTTGAGTATTTATACTACTGTTATATTGCTGATATTTCTCAGAAACGCCTGAGATCGCAAAGAAAAGAATAGAAACCACAGGAATTGCTATAAAAATAAATAACTTATCTCGAATTCCTAAATTATTTAGCCACTGTAGTAAATTAAAATGCATATTTAATACCGAATGTATTATCTTTACGTTATTCATTATTCTCACAAATAATCGCTAATATGCTATGCACATATTAGAGTGAGGGTGTATATAGGTATACGTATTGTATGAGCATTGACTGAGAAGAGTAGCATAACTTATAGATTTCTAAGACTATATTCACTTTTATCTTAGCCGTATATTTGTTGTGTTGTGCTCCAGATAATAACTCGAGATTCCAGAATTTAATATAAGCGAGCGATATGAAAGAAGTTATTGAAGCGTTACATAAATTTCGTGATGATCGTGATTGGGCGCAGTTTCATAATTCAAAAGATCTTGCTTTGGCGCTGAATATTGAAGCAGGTGAACTTTTGGAAGTTTTTCTTTGGAAGTCCTCTGAGCAGGCTGATACGGATAAAGTGAGGGAGGAGCTTGCGGATGTTCTTACGTTCGCTTTCTTGCTGGCGGATAAGTATAATTTTGATATTAAGCAAATCATGCTTGAAAAGATTAAACAAAATACCCTGAAGTACCCGGTATCAAAATCAAAAGGTATTGCTAAAAAATACACCGAGTTATAAGAAGGCTTTTTGGTATGCAAATAAAAATTATTTTATTGTTAGTCGCCATAGTGAAGTAAGTTCTGCTGCACGAGCTGTGTGTAATGGGTCGTTACCATCAAAAACACGCGAGTGCTGTGGCTTCACATCAGTTTTGTCAATAACCTGTAAACCGGCATTGTTTATCGCTACAAGTAGTTCATCGTGAGCACGTAGCCCTAGGTGCTCAGCGATATCAGAGAGAATTAACCAGCCTTCACCACCAGGTAACAAATGGGACGAGAGTCTGTTTAGATATCCAAACAACATGCGATTCTCTTGATCGTATATGGCATACTCAAGAGGTGAGCTAGGTCGTGCTGGAATCCATGGAGGATTGCATACAATCAATGAAGCTTGTTCTTCTGGGAAAAGGTCTGTTTGTACTAAATCAACCTGCTTGATGACACCTAATCGAGTTAAATTTTCACGAGCGCAGTTAAGTGCTCGTACATCATGATCAGTGGCAACAATACGCTGAATTCCCTGTTTTGCTAGAATGGCAGCCAATATGCCCGTACCAGTGCCGATATCAAATGCGACAGATTGCGCCTTGATAGACTCGGGCAATTTGGTTTTGCTGACTAGCGCTACATATTCGTTACGAATAGGTGCAAATACACCGTAATGTGGGTGAATATAGGCTCCTAATGCAGGAATATTCACACCATTCTTGCGCCACTCGTAAGCCCCTATCATTCCTAGTAACTCACGTAATGATGCGATATATGGCCCTGTGCTTGACCCATAAACGTCAACACAGGCTTGACGTGCATCAGGAGCGCGACGTAGCGGGATGCTGTGATCAGCGTCAAATGGCAATAACAACATACCCAGCGTACGGGCGCGCTGTGATTGTGTGAGACGATGAAGATGAAAAGCTTCGGCTGGTGTCGAGGTTGTTTTCTTTGCTTTTCGTTTCTGTGGTTTTTTATCGATACGGCGTATTATTGCGTGAAGTAATTGCCGTGCATTTTGGAAGTCGCCTCGCCATAACAATGCATTGCCCTCACTAGCCAGACGGAAGGCTCTGTCAGCAGTCATACGATCATCAGCAATTAATACATGTTTCGGTGGAGGTATTTTCTTTTCTGAACGCCAGCGAGCAGATTTCTCTTCGCCAGCTTCGTTCCATCTGATAACGGGAAATTCGCTCATAGTGAAGGTCCGCCGGTTGATTTGAACGACTTAGAGTAACATGAATGGGATATTAAGGAACTACTTACAAGTGCTAAGTGATAATGAAGGTTTTTTATTGCTTTTAGCAAATGGACTATAATTGTTTGTTACAGCTGACCCATTAAGTTTTTAATAGCAAAATCGAATAATTCAGGGCCACCCATTACAAAACGCTGAAGCTTACCCTCGTTATTTCCGAGTTATACGATCAAAAAATAGTTTCTGATACATTTCTGTTTTTTTATGTCGCTGCGATTATTCGACCAAAATCGACACCTAGTGAGATCTCATTATCAAACGCCCGAATGTGTTTTTCTGGCTGACTTAACCTAATTGGCCTGAAGCAAAAGCTTCGGTGTCAAAAATTGTCAGACTTGCTAGGGTTGCGGTGGATATTAACGCTTAAAAAAATAGGGCTATGTGGCAAATACTAAAATAAGGTGCTTTATTATTAATAAATCGAAAATATACAAGAAATGAATACATAAAGCGTTTTTATGCTAGAGTCCATGAATTACTATATTTATTGAGCAAACTAGCTTATGGAAACTATGTACGAGTCTGAGCATACAAAGTTTATGCGAGAGTTATTAGAAAAGAATCCTCAATTGCCAGGAAAGCAACAAGCCGCAAGAGCTATTTGGTGGGATAAAGAATTAGATATTGATGAGCGTAAGCGATTTGTAGAGTCTGAAGTGCCGCAGAAATCATACGTATACTTTGGCGAGTAAATAACCCAATCTTCTAATTTGAAAACGCCAATGGGCATTAATACATTGGCGTTTCTTTTAAGGAACAACTGTCAATAGTGTTTGTCGACTGAGAGCTACTTTGCTTGCCTACCGTTCCTTCCATGAGAGTAATTAATTTATTCGCTTGTGTCATAATTGTGATTTCTACTAATTCTTAGTAGATAAAAACTGAATGATCATTACGCACTAAAGGAGATTTTTGGAAGACATACCACTGCACATCATGTTGATAACGTTGATGTTTTTGTTGGTCTTATCAGGGTTTTTCTCCCTATCCGAGACAAGTATGATGGCGATCAATCGTTATCGGCTGAGACATCTCGCTAAGCAAGGACATCGAAGTGCTATTTTAACGACCAAGTTGCTGAATAAGACTGACCGCTTGCTTGGTGTCATTTTGTTGGGTAATAATCTACTAAATACTGCTTCGGCAACATTGGTAGCTGTCATTATTTCTACGTCCTTTAGTCATAATGATTTTGCTTTGTTAATTGGCACGGTCTGTGTCACATTTGCTATTTTAATATTTAGTGAGATTACTCCTAAGGTTATTGCTGCAGCATATCCTGAACGGATTGCATTGGCTACTAGCTATGTATTAACGCCATTACTAAAGGTTTTTTACCCTGTAGTCTGGTTTGTTAATTTGTTTGTGAGTGCATTATTGTTTATTTTGCGCTTAAAACCTAAAGAAGCAGATCAAACACAGAAAATAAGCCCTGAAGAACTTAAAACACTCGTACTCGAGGCAGGTCATTTTATTCAAAAAAAACATCAAGGTATGCTGCTTAATTTGGTAGACCTTGAAACAGTCACAGTGGATGACGTGATGGTGTCACGTAGTCAGGTTGAGGCGATTGACCTGAATGCAAACGATGAATTGATCCAAAATCAACTATTGACTTGCCACCATACACGTTTACCAGTATATCGTGATCAACTGGATAATATCGTGGGTATTGTCCATGTACGTAAAGTATTAAACCAGATGAAGAGTGGGAAAATAACAGCAGATACGCTTGAAAAAGCCATGCGTGAGTCTTATTTTATTCCTTCTGGAACCCCGTTATTTTCCCAGATGCAATTATTCCAAGAAAGCCAAAATCGCGTGGGTTTGGTTGTGGATGAATACGGAGAGTGGTTGGGGTTGGTTACGCTTGAAGATATTATTGAAGAGATCATCGGCGAATTTACAACACAGGCACCCACCAAAACAAACCAGTTTACCAAACAAGAAGATAGTAGCATCATTGTAGAAGGGAGCATATTGTTGCGTGATCTTAATCGAAAACTTGACCTAAGATTCCCTTTGGATGGTCCTAAAACTTTGAATGGCCTAATTTTGGAGCACTTTCAAGATATCCCAGAAGCAGGGATAGGATTAAATATTGCGGGTTATTCGATGGAAATTATGCAAACAAAAAATCAAGCGGTAAAAGTCGTCAAGATTTACTCTATTTCGTTAATCGAGGATGACGATACAATAATCTGATTGTCACGTTATAAATTAACTATGTGCCACATGGTTGGACGAAAGATATAAAAGAAGTTATGCTGTTGCCGTTTTTTCACATTCATAATAACTTTTTAAGTTTACTAATTTTTAGTGCAGATTGCGCCCATAGCTCAGATGGATAGAGTACCGCCCTCCGAAGGCGGGGGTCACACGTTCGAATCGTGTTGGGCGCACCATTATTTTTCATGTCTTTCGAGTACAAAAAAGAATAAGATAGGCAAACTATTGAATTATCGGTTCTCTTTTTTAATTTGTGCACAGATTTGTTCATCGTGTCACGGTTTGCGTTTGTAACCTTCCCAAATACTCTACAGTTGATTCTATAAATTCGTTGAGTAAAAGCCAAAAGCAACTCACCCTGGAAGGTTTCGAAATACCCTTTAAAGTAGACTAGATGCAAACAATCTTTGGGTGAAACTTAGTCAATGTATTCCCTAGGATGAACTAGCGGATGGTTTTTATCAGAATCTATCATTGACACATGGCCGGCCTGCAAAAGGCGCACGCTTAGTAATTGGCGCGGTCATCATCAAACATAAGCTGCGCTTAAGTGATGAAGAAACCGTTTAGTAAACCCGAGAGAACTTCTATCTGCAATACTTTATAGGTTTCCGTCCTTTTAAGAGAGACATCCTTTCGCACCCTCACTTTTTGTAGAGATCCGTCGGCGCATTGGCGAACAAACCTTTGCACATTTCCATCAGTCGATCAGGGCAAATTGATTTTAGATGCGACAGTCGCAGAGCAAGCCATTCGTTTTCCTACTGACCTGAGTTTATTAAATGAGAGCCGCGAAATAAGCGAGCTGATTATTGATATTCTGCGCTGTCTATCTGGCGCAAAAGCCAAGCCACGCACCTACCGTAAAACGGCACGCAAAGATTACTTGAGCATTGTGAAGTGGAAAGGTAAGAAGTTACGTGCAGCAAGAAGCAATGTAGCGTTGAAATGCAAATGTTGCGATGATCGTATCGTCAGCATCCATCAGTCACATGTACGTCACATTATTCGTGGCAAAGCAAACAAGTCGGCTGAATTCGGCGCTAAGCTAAGTGTCAGCTTGAAAACAGAAGGTATTGCCAGTGTTGATCGTATCAGTTGAGATGCCTTTCATGAAGACGGTGGTCTGCCAGCACAAGTTGAAGCCTACAAACAGCGTTACGGGTATTATCCTCAAAGTGTATTGGGAGATACTAATTAGTCGCCCCTGAAAAACCCTACTCAGAAGGTATTTCAAAAAAAGCATAAGCACAAGAATTAGACTGAATATTTATCTGTGCTATTTCCATTATTTTATTCACATGCATATATTTTTCTCCATGGGAAAAAGAGCCAACAA
>JAJFJG010000176.1 GCA_021774265.1 Nitrosomonas sp. | reverse complement strand
ATCAGGGTGGAAAGCGCTGAAATGTATAGGCACATCGACACCTAGTTCCTTCACAATCCATGCACACATTGTGCTGATCTCCTCGCTTGAATCATTCAGGCCGGGAATCAACAATGTGGTGAGTTCAAACCAAACATCCGTTTCGTGCTTGAGATACTTCAATGTATCCAGCACGGGCTGCAGACGTGAGCCAGTTTGTTTGACATAAAATTCGTCGGTAAATGCCTTAAGATCAACATTAACAGCATCCATCTTGGCAAAAAAATCAAGCCGCGGTTGTGCATGAATATAACCCGCAGTTACGGCAACTGTTTTGATGTCCTTCACATGGCAGGCATCAGCCACATCCATGGCATATTCAGCAAAAATAACTGGATCATTGTAGGTAAACGCAACACTCTTGCAGCCTTGTTGTTCAGCACAAGTTGCAATATCATCTGGGCTGGCTTGATCAGCTAATTTATCAAAACAGCGTGATTTGGATATATCCCAGTTTTGGCAAAACTTGCATGCAAGGTTACAGCCTGCAGTGCCAAAGGATAGGACACTGCTACCGGGATAAAAATGATTAAGTGGCTTTTTCTCGATGGGGTCGACACAAAAACCTGAAGAACGACCATAGGTCGTTAATACCATGGCATCATCGACACGGCCACGTACGAAACATGCGCCGCGTTGACCTTCATGCAATTTGCAATCGCGTGGACACAAGTCACATTGAATTCGTCCGTCTTCAAGCTGGTGCCAATATTTGGCCGGGTATCGTTCGGCAGAACTTATTGACTCATCCATTTGCATATTCCTCAGAAAAATCAGCTTCACACCATTTGTTGACGGTGTAGCGAGATAGTTTGACATTTTCTGCCCAAAAATCCTCAGACAAACCAGCTTTAGCTTTTAATTCACGTAGAAACAACTGTGGTTGCGGTAGATTTTCCCATACCTGCGGTAAAAATGTACTACGGTAGCAGCCATATTCAAATAGGATGCCATCAATACTCGGCCTTAATTTTCTTATGGCATCTTGTTCGTTTGCAAAATTTAGTGTTTGTAGTTCAGATAGGAGTGAGACTTCCACACAGAGGTCATCCAGTTCATCTTCAGACAGTGGCGGGAAACGTACATCACGCAAAGCAGCAGATATCGCATTGCTACTCACATCTTCGATCAGCGACTCACAAGCTAACAAAGACCCGACGCAGCCACGTAATTGTCCTCTAAAGGTTAATGTTACAAAAGTAGCTCTCGGTTGGGAAAGCCATACCGCATCCTTATCAACAGCAACTGCTGCCGAAAAAGGCACATGCAATGCATGGCTAATAGCTGCACGAGCAATTTGCAGTAATATTTTTCCTTGCTCATTTGTTTTAGGTGTCATAGTCGATTCCTTATGAACTAAATGCAATGGCTGCATAACCAACAACTTGGCCACGTGTGCCTGCCGTATCTCCGGAATTACGTAAATCAAGCAGACGCGGTGCTAATTGGTGCTTTTTGGCGGCAATAATTAAGCCGCTAATTGGTGTGCCACCGCAAGCATGATCATGTGTAATCGGTTGCCGGAGTTGCAATATGGACTGAACCGTGGCGTTATCGATTTGTTGTGCAGTGGCATATGGCAAATAATGCGAAAGATCTGAACTGACGACAATTAATGTTTCATCATCACCCCATAAATATTCCAATACCTCCGCCACCGTTTCAGCAGTAGCCGTTCCGACAGCTAACGGTAGTAGGGTGAAGTCAGTCAATACACTTTGTAGGAATGGTAACTGCACTTCCAATGAATGTTCCACTGCATGTACCTCCGCATTGATCGACACTTGCGGCAAGTGCGCTATGGCTTGTATTGCTTCCGAATCCAGTTTCACCTGTCCCAGTGGCGTGTCAAAAACATCGTCTCTTGGTAAAGCCAACCCATTTACAGCCACGCGATGCGCCGGACCCAGTAATATCACGCGTTTAATTGTCGAAGCAACTGACCGCAGTGTGCTGTAAGCTGTTGCAGCAATAGCACCGGAATAGATATATCCCGCATGGGGCACAATCAACGCCTTAGGTGTAAGGTTATGTTGCTCTGCATCAGTAAGTAGCTGCTGTATATTCCGTGTAAGTTCTTCAGCATTTACGGGATAAAATAAACCCGCAACGGCAGGTGGTCGAATAGTTGTCATTGTTTCATATTTATGGAGTCATATATGTTTTTGATATAAGGACATTTTGCTCAGAATCAAGAAAGATCGATTATTGGTATAACAGGCGATTACTAAAAAATAAGACTAAAAATAGAGGCGTATCTTTGCTTTGATAGGACGGAAGCGTTTAGTAGACTGTGTAAACTAGAAGCGTTGCGTTTGGAATTCACTGTAAATTAAGCCCGGTTATTATGAGGTAGTACGATGCTGAATCCACGAGCGGTTAAAACTATCGAAGATGCTAAAAACATCATCAATGAACGTAATCTGACGCATGTGAAAGTGGGTGTGTTTGACGTTGATGGTATATTTCGTGGCAAATACATGAGTAAGGAGAAGTTTCTCTCATCGTTAGACAATGGTTTTGCCTTTTGTGATGTGGTGCTGGGCTGGGATTCTAAGGATCAGTTGTACGATAATGTTGCATATACGGGGTGGCATACAGCCTATCCTGATGCGCCTGTGCGAGTTGTCCCTGAAAGTTGTCGTGAGATCCCTTTTGAAAACAATGCACTAATTTTTATTGGCGAATTTAAGGACGAAGCAGCGAAAATTTGTCCGCGCAATGTGTTGAAGCGAGTCATCAAGCGGGCGCGGGAGTTGGGTTTTGATCCGTTTGCAGCGCTTGAGTATGAGTTCTTTATGTTCAAAGAAACGCCACAGAGTGTACGAGAGAAAAATTTTACAAATCTGACAACGTGGACGCCAGGTTGGTTTGGCTATTCGATTTTGCGTAATTCAGTACACGCGGATTTCATGACGCAGATTGTGGAAATGTCTGAAGCCATGGATTTCCCCATTGAAGGATTGCATTCTGAAACGGGCCCTGGCGTGTTGGAAGCTGCAATTGCCGTTGATAGTGCTGAGAATGCAGCGGATAAAGCGGCGTTGTTTAAAACCTTTATGAAAGTACTGGCGCAGCGTAATGATTTGATGGCGACTTTTATGGCCAAATGGTCAAAGGATTATTCTGGCCAAAGCGGTCATATCCATGTGTCCTTGCGTTATCGTGACGGATCGGGCTCGGCTTTTTTTGATTCTAAACAGGAAAATAATATGAGTAAAACGCAGTGTCATTTTGTCGCGGGTCAACAGCGTTTAATGCCGGAATTTTTAAGTATGATTGCACCCACTATTAATAGTTACACCCGGTTGATTCCCGGTGCATGGGCGCCGACCAGTGCAACTTGGGGTGTGGAGAATCGTACCACTGCGTTGCGAGTCATTCCGGGTAGTGATAAATCACAGCGGGTTGAGTACCGTTTGGGTTCAGCTGATGGTAATCCCTACCTCACCTTGGCGGCAACGTTGGCATCGGGTCTTTACGGTATCGAGAATGAGTGGGAACCGGAGCCACCAGTCAAAGGTAATGCTTATGACCATCAACATGCCGAATATCTGGCCTTACCAACGACACTCTGGGACGCCGCGCAACGGTTAAAAAATTCGCACGCGGCGCGCGAATTGTTTGGCAATGAATTTGTCGATCACTTTTCAGCTACCCGTGAATGGGAAGAACGGGAATATCGTAAACACATTTCCGATTGGGAAATGGAGCGCTACTTTGAAATCATATAATTCTCTCATGACCTCAAAACAAAAAACAATCAGCCCCATTGACGGTTCCGTATACGTTGAGCGTAATCACGCGGATGCCGAACAGATTAATGTTGCTTTGGAAAAGGCAAAGAAAGCACAAGCCACTTGGCGAAAAACCCCGCTGGGGCAGCGTAAGGCAATATGCAGCCGAGCTATTGATGCTTTTGTCGCCAATAAAGATGAAATTGCTAAGGAATTATGTTGGCAAATGGGGCGACCCATACGCTATGCAGGTAATGAAGTGGATAGTTTTGCTGAACGTTCTCGCTTTATGATCTCGGCCGCAAATGAGGCACTCGCACCTATTCAAGTGAGTGAAAAAGCGGGGTTCATCCGTTATATCGATCGCGAACCTGTTGGCGTGGTTTTGGTCATCGCGCCGTGGAATTATCCTTTACATACACCGATTAATACAATTATTCCTGCATTATTGGCTGGTAATACGGTGATTCTTAAGCATTCATCGCAGACGCCACTTTGTGCGGAGCGTATAGATGAAGCATTTCAGGCTGCGGATCTGCCTGATGGTGTATTTCAGTGTCTGCACATGACTCATGAAGCGACTGAAACGGTTATTCAATCTCCCCATATTAACTTTGTTGCGTTTACAGGTTCTGTACCTGTCGGTTCAAACATCGAAAAAAAAGCTGCAGGGCGTTTTATTGGCACTGGCTTTGAACTGGGTGGTAAGGATCCGAGCTATATCCGCGCGGATGCCGATCTTGATTTTGCGGTTGAAAATACGGTCGATGGTGCATTCTTTAATTCCGGGCAATCCTGTTGCGGTATTGAACGCATCTATGTGCATGAATCTATTTTTGACGTATATGTTGAAAAACATGTGGCACTCGTTAAACAATATCATTTAGGTCGGTCTGATGACCCGAAAACCACATTAGGACCTTTGGTGAATGATTCGGCGGCGGCATTTGTGCGTGATCAAATTCAAGAAGCCGTCGAGCAAGGTGCGGTAGCGCATATTAACCCAAAAGATTTTCCCATGGATCAGGACGGTACTCCTTATATGGCGCCGCAAGTGTTGACCAAGGTGAATCATCGTATGCGGGTAATGACTGAGGAGAGTTTTGGCCCGGTGGTGGGAATTATGAAAGTAACCTCTGATGAAGAAGCGGTGGAACTCATGAACGATAGTGAGTTCGGTCTGACAGCATCTATTTTTACGCGAGATATTGGTACGGCAATCACACTTGGGCAACAGATTGAAACCGGTACCTTTTTTGTTAACCGCTGCGATTTCTTGGATCCTGAACTGGCGTGGACAGGGGTTAAAAATACAGGGCACAGTTGCACCTTGTCGAAGCTAGGTTTTGAAGCGCTGACTCAGCTCAAGTCATACCATATCAAGATAAAACCCTAAGGTGGATGAGATGACTGAGTTGTGTGCAAATTGGAATTACCCTAATCAAGTTAGCGTTGGTGCTGGGCGTATCGACGAATTAGCGGAAACTTGTAAGCAACTGGGCATGCAGTCGCCATTATTAGTCACGGATCCTGGTTTGGTTGCATTGCCGATGGTAAGTGAGGCAGTTTCTCGTTGTCATGAAGCTAGATTACGTTGCAGCATATTCAGTAATATCCAAGGTAATCCAACTGGTCAAAATGTGAGTGATGGTGTGAATGCCTATCGAGAAGGTAATCATGATGGGGTAATTGCTTTTGGTGGTGGTTCGGGTCTGGATGCAGGTAAAGCGGTGGCATTGATGGTGGGACAGGACAGACCGATGTGGGATTTCGAGGATGTTGGCGATAATTGGATGCGTGTGAATGCGGATGGAGTTGCGCCCATTGTTGCGGTTCCCACGACGGCAGGGACGGGTTCAGAAGTTGGTCGTGCTTCAGTGATTACCGACACGGAGCGGCAAGTTAAAAAAGTCATTTTTCACCCAAAGATGCTGCCGAGTCGAGTCATTCTAGACCCAGAACTCACGCTAGCACTTCCCGCAAAGATTACTGCAGCAACGGGCATGGATGCGCTGTCGCATAATTTAGAAGCGCTTTGTTCTCCTTATTACCACCCGATGGCCGACGGTATTGCGATGGAAGGTATTCGGCTGGTTAAAGATTTTCTGCCGCGTGCAGTAGAGAATGGTAATGATCTGGAAGCTAGAACCCAAATGCTAGTAACCTCTTTAATGGGCGCGACGGCTTTTCAAAAGGGACTCGGTGCTATGCACGCCATTGCACATTCGCTGGGTGCGGTCTATGGCGCTCACCATGGCTTACTTAATGCCATACTCATGCCCTATATTCTTAAGGCTAATCGAGAAGTGATAACGACTCGGATTGAACGCTTAGGATGTTATTTGCAACTCAATAACCCAAGTTTTGATGGTTTTATGGTATGGGTGTTAACGATGCGTCATCAAGTGGGTATTCCGCATGACTTGTCGGCCATCGCTATTGATGCTGCTCAGGCTGAACGCATTGGTAAAATGGCCGTCAGTGATCCGGCTGCTGGTGGAAATCCCGTTGCTTTCAGTGCTAAACGCTATGCCGAAATCTTTACGGATGCGGTCAATGGGAAGCTTTGAATAAGGACTGAAAATACATGCTACACACGGTTTACCTTTGACGAGAATAACGCCGCTGAAATAATCATCAGGCCACCAATCCATTCTCGCGATGTCATGGCTTCGTTGGCTAAGAAGTAAGCCGTGACAGCAGCGACGACAAGTTCAAACAATAAAATCACCACAGCACGATTGGCGGAGGTGTACGTTAGCCCATATTGCAACACTAGGCTTGAAATGAACATCATTAAGCCCACGGCAAGTAATAGCATCCAAAGATCCAAGCCAATGTCTGTAACGCTTAATGGTTCACTGACCTGCAAACTGCAAGCAAACCCCACCAGTGTGATGCCTAACCAGATAGCGATAGATTTTAATGCGACGTCATGAGCTTGGTCTTTACGTACAAGTACATTAACTAAGGCAAACGTGAAGCCGCCCAATAAGCCCATCCAATCGCCATATGATTGTGGCAGTGGGAAGCTTTGACCGGGTTGCCACAATATAAATGCGGCGCCCATTAAAGACATGGCGATAACAAAATAGCCATACACACTTAATCTTTCATTTAGTAAGATACGGGCAAAGAAAATTGTCCACAGTGGCGCTAAATAAAATAGGAATAAAACACGCATGATCTCGCCGTGGATAACGCCTAGGATATACGCAATATTGGCAATGCCTGCGAATAGAGCAATCCACAGTAATAGATGAGCCTCTCCATTGAATATTTTTGTAAGGCGTAGGCGATTGCTGAATAGTGTTAGTCCTAATACCAAGGCGAAGAAATACGTGATGGTGGTCGCGTACTCCCCGCCAATCCCCGCCTGATCAAGCATTCGGTAGGGCAACCAGACCGTTCCCCAGATAGCTGCACCTAGAAGCAACGCAAGAGCAGGAAGCTTGCTGTATTTTTGTTCAACTAACACTTAATAATTCTCCAACGTTTTAAATTCTATAATTGAGATGCATTCAGATTATCCCAAAATCTTCCGTTGGATAGGGCTTAGTGTGCACTGTTCTTAATTTCTGTCTGCATTGCCATTCATTTTGGGTATCATGACGACACAAACTAGTCTAGGAGATGACATGTCGGATACAGCGTTCCCAGCCTCAATTGCAATACCTGCAACATCGATTGATGAAGTCATTAGTCAGCTAACCACCATTGTGGAGTGGTCCAAAGAAGAAAACTCACGCATGGGTTATTTTGCCGCGCTGTATCTGAAAGTCACCGTGCAGATCAAAAAAGGCATTCAAGATAACTTTTTTGACCATGGCCCGCGTATGGAACGCCTGGATGTCATTTTTGCTAATCGTTATATAAACGCCTGTTATCAGTATCAAACCGGTCAAACACCGACCCAATCCTGGACGCGCGCATTTGACGAAACAAAACTCTGGTGGCCTATCGTGTTACAGCACCTACTGTTGGGTATGAACGCGCACATTAACCTGGATTTAGGCATTTCTGCTGCAGAAACCGTACCACCTGAGGAACTACAGAGTCTGAAAGGCGACTTTGAAAAAATTAATGGCGTCCTGGCTAGTCTGGTAGGCGGCGTACTGGATGAATTGGCAGAAATATGGTGGTTGATGGGTCTGTTAAATCGTTATCTTGGCAGCGTTGAAAATGCCATCATCAATTTCAGCATGGGCAAAGCCCGCGATGCCGCTTGGGCATTCGCGGAAACCTTATCACCACTAACCGAAGAACAGCGCCAGAAGGCAATCGTGGAAAAAGATGAAGTGATTGCCATGTTCTCCAATGTAATTTCTCATCCTGGGTTTAAGGGTTCACTGGTGACTAAAGTAATTCGATTGGGTGAGCGGGGGACTACTCGTCAGCGGATTGAGATTTTGGAATGAGGGGTGATTGAGTGTGTGTCCCCCGAATTCTCAAATAATTCTGTTCATAGTTAGTACCGTTCCACTTGGAAAGTCGTCACAATCTTCAATACAAGAAATGATAGTGATAACGGCAGTATTATCATCATGAAAAATAACAACTAACTCTATTTCTCCGCTTCCTATGATTGTTTTTAGTGTGGCACGATCACCCGTACGTAATCCACTAAATGCTTCCCATTCTAACCCGTCTGTTTGGTCGAGCGAAATGGCAATTATGTTGTTATCAATTTCATTCTCATGTACTGACATATAGTTGAGAAAATTGCCATTTATATTGAGTGTGTAAATACCATCATAAGGACCAGCGGCATGGGATGGCATCGATACAAGTAAGAAGATAATTGTCAGAAAAATTTTTCTCATGCTATTTCTCCGTATGTTTTTTTATTGTATTACTTGAATAAGCGCAACAAAATCAGAACCGATATCCGCAACGAACACATCCAGCATAAAATGAGTACCTTAGGGATATCGTTCTCATCAGGGAGTTGGGTGCGACATAAATCGCTAGTATTTAGTTTATCGCCAAGGTAGAAAGTTATTAATTAGAAAAAACCATGTTTTTTTAACGTAATCGTTCTACCAATTAAAGCACCATCCGGGTCTACCACTGGATTTTTACTGATCTTGTTAATTCTAAGAATAACGAGAAACAAAGTCTTCGGTGCTCTAACTGCGCGATTCACCATAATGTCATATGTGATTCAGTCGTTAAGTTCACTCAGGAGCAAAGCAAATGGCCGTAATCTTGTTGCCATCAGGATCCCGCAGATAGGCTGCGTATGCGTTTGGCGCAAAACCACGTGGGCCAGGTTCGCCTTCATCCGTGCCGCCGTTGGCCAATCCAGTTTCATGGAACTTGTGTACGGCATCCCGACTTGCTGCTGCAAAACCTATGGTTCCGCCATTCGCACTGCAGGCAGGTTCACCATTTGATGGCGTGAGAACCACCAATTCAAAAGTTTCTTTACCGTACATCATGGCTGTGTCGTGAAGTTTGCCAAGGTTGTTGATACCTAACGTACCCAATACCGCATCGTAAAAAGTAACGGCCGCATCAAAATTGTTTGTACCTAATGTAACGTGGGTAAAAATCGCCATTTTAGTTTCCTTAATTAAAATATCAAAGGTGGCAAGTTTACCCTATGGAAGCACCAATTAGTTTAGTAACAAAATTGTCATCGGCTATCTGTTTGCTCACATTCTTGACGCGGTGATCAATGTCCGGCTTATTACTATCGTTTTTCAGGGCATTTATTTTTTATGCAGCAGAGCTTCATTGGCGGCAACGGTTTGATAGCTGCTTTCGTGGGTGGGTTAGTGTTTGGCAATATGCTAAGTAATTCCAGCGTTTTTATCGACGAATTTATGGAAAACGAAGGACAGTTGTTGACGATGTTTACTTTTTTTATTCTCTGGGTTGTAATGGTACCATTGGGTATCGAACATGCGAATTGGAAAACGCTAGTACTCGCCATCCTGTTTCTGTCAGTTATTCACGTGCTGCCAATCTAGTTGTTGCTGGCTGAGTCAGGGATTAACAGCGATGAAAAATTATTTCTCGGTTGATTCGGCCCAAGCGGCCGAGTATCCATTTTGTTTGCGTTATTGATTTTAGAACGGTTTGTTATCCCGCAGTGCGATGAAATTATGGCCTGCACGGTGCTAACGGTAATGCTAATTATGGTGTTGAACGGCGTTTCTGCAAACCCGATGTCTAATCGGCTCAGACAGCATAGCGAACCCGCGGTTGGTACTCAATCAATGAGGAGAATATCGATGGGCAAAAAAAATATAGATGTCACCTCTATCCTAGAGGAGCGGCGATCGAACAATGGTAGCCTATCCTGCAGTCTTCTCACATTGTTTACAACAATGAAACATTATTAGAATCTGCAATGAACACACCTGCAAATAGGTTGACGCCAGATATCGATAGTTCTCGCGATCACATATGGGGTTCGGCTAACGCTCCCGTTACAATAGTCGAATATGGCGATTATCAATGTACGTATTGCCACAGTGCACACCAAAGCATCCGGCGACTGCGTGAGCAACGCTTGGGTGACCGTTTGAGATATGTCTTTCGACATTTCCCCAATACTCGCCTACACCCCAACGCTTGGTTGGCAGCTCAAGCCGCGGAAGCGGCTGCCTCACAAAACCGATTCTGGGAAATGCACGAGTATTTGTTTAGTCACCAGGATAAACTGAACCGGGACTGTCTGATAAATGCTGCAGGCGAGTTGGGTCTGGATGTTGATCAGTTTGCACGCGAGCTTGATAGCCCAAGCATTGACAAGCGTGTCAAAGCGGATTTTTCCAGCGCCGAAAACAGTAACGCGTACTCCACGCCAACGTTTTTCATCAATGGGCGCCGCTATGACGGAGCCTGGGATGACGAATCGACCATGGAGGCAATTGAAAAACCGCTTGGATACAAGTTGCGTTCTCTGGCGCAGGAATTCGCCGGTTTGTCGGCCTCTGCCGGACTGTTGATGCTCGTTGCAGCTCTGTTGGCACTGGTGTGGGCAAACTCGCCGTGGAGTGCGAGTTATGTAGCCATTTGGCATACCGAGTTGGAAATTAGTATCGGTGATTTCTCATTACCATTGTCGCTGCATCACTGGATTAACGACGGGCTAATCGTCGTTTTCTTTTTCGTTATCGGTTTGGAGATCAAGCGCGAGCTCATTGCCGGCGAGCTGTCCGATCCCCGTCAGGCAGCCTTGCCCATCGCCGCTGCCGTGGGTGGAATGGTTTTTCCTGCGGCAATTTACTTGCTGTTTAATGTCGGTAGTGACGTGAGCTTAGGCTGGGGGGTGCCGATGGCGACTGATACCGCTTTTGCGCTGGGACTATTAGCCATGTTGGGCCGTCGTGTGCCGCTATCGCTGAAGGTATTCGTCGCCGCCCTGGCTATCACCGATGACGTCGGCGCTATCCTGGTGCTGGCCTTGTTTTATACAGCGGATATTTCACTTCCCAGCCTTGGTGTCGCCGGTGTTCTTTTCGGCGTAGCGCTGGCATTGAACCGCGCACGTGTGTACCGGGTGTTGCCGTATGTGCTAGTGGGTATCGCACTATGGCTGGCAACGTTTTTTTTCGGCGTACACACAACACTTGCCGGTGTATTGCTCGCGTTGGCTATCCCCACTCGCAGTCCGCCCAATACCGCCGGGCTCCTCAGTCAGAGTATGTCAGCTTTCCACAGCCTGGAGATGCCTCCGCACGGTGAGCGTAATGAAAGCCGGTTTCAGTCGACCGTACGAACGCTGGAAACGGTGGTTGAGCGGTTGTTGTCGCCGGCACAGCGCATGGAACGTGACCTGCAACCCTGGTCATCGTATCTGATACTGCCATTATTCGCACTGGCCAATGCCGGTATCGAGCTTAGCGTTGGCGCCTTCGATCTGCTGCATCCGTTGAGTGCGGGCATCATGCTGGGGCTGGTGCTAGGAAAACCAATGGGCATTATGTTCGGGGCCTGGCTGGCCGTTTTTACGCACCTGGCTGCAGCACCTTTGGACTATGGTTGGCGCCAGCTCGCGGGGGGTGCGTGTCTATGCGGCGTCGGATTTACCATGTCGATTTTCATCGCGAGCGCAGCATTCACCGAGCCGACAATCTTAACGTTGGCAAAGCTGAGCGTCATACTGGCTTCCTTGATAGCGGGTGCAATCGGTTGGTTCATGTTGAGAGGCGCATACTCGGCCAGTGATCAAAGGACTGAAATTATGAGGTAAATGTACTTTGATGCCAGACCCTACTGAGCACATCGAAATTGGTGATTTTTATCCTCCAAAGTTGCCGGAATTTATATGCCAACCGTTATGAATTGAACGTGAGAAAGTAGAAATAACGATCGGTTAAATGATTTTAATTTTTTGCTCACATCTTCAATTGAGACAAAGCTGGAGTAGGCAACATCAACGCATGAAAGATTGTCTTTGTTGTATTGCTCTATGGTTGGTGCGGAGTAGGGTGTTAATCATTTGGTACGACTAAAATGCGATCGAAAACAGGCTTGGTATTGGTATCCATTTAATCTCAGTGTTTCTGCCAATAAACGTTCGGTTTTGTGGCAGGTGTGGTGGTGAAGGTCGCCGTTGGATTCCCCAAATTCATTAATATTTGTTGTTAATATAGCAAAATGGAGAAAAGAGGGATGACTAATATGCGCTCGCGGCCTTGTCCTTCATATTTCTCGACTGCTTTTAGAACATCGTGTGATGAAAGTTCTACTTGTTAGTGTTGTGCCAGTCCACTAGAAAGCAATTTTGCGGTTACTTCGACAATGGGGATGACGCGTTCGTAGTCCATACGTCGAGGTCCAATGACACCCACGGTGCCGACAAATTTGCCTTCCATTTCATAAGGTGCGGTGACCATACTAAACTCTTCGAATGAAACGATGTCAGATTCACCGCCAATAAAAATTTTCACGCCCTCTGCTTGATGGCCAAGCTCGAGTAATTCAAGCAACATGGTTTTGCGCTCAAATAAATCAAATAGTTTTTTTAGGCTGATTAAATTACCAGATAGATCTTGAACGTCGAGTAATCTGCGTTCACCTGCAAGCACGACAGACTCATTGCTTTCGTTAATGGCTTCGCCGCTTGCTTCTATAGCAGCATTCATGAGGCTGGTCATTTCCTGGCGTAATTCTTTTAACTCGTTATTTAAGCGATTATTAATTTCTTCAATGGTACAGCCTGCATAATTTTGGTTGATGAAATTACTGGCTTCGATTAAATCTGATGACGTGTAATTACTTTCTGTAAAAATAATACGGTTTTGTACATCACCTTCTGGCGTCACGATAATCAACAGAATACGTTTTTCTGTTAGTGCCATGAATTCAATATAGCGAAATGCGGCGCCAGTCCGTTTAGGCATGGCGACGACGCCGGCAAACTTGGTTAATTCAGATAGCATTCGAGAAGCTACGTTAATTAATCGAGAAGGGTTGTCAGGGTGTAAATTATGTTCCAGTTGATGAAGTTCAAGATTGTCAATTTTTTTGACAACTAATAGAGAGTCAACAAATAAACGATAGCCTCGGGGGGTAGGAATTCGTCCGGCAGAAGTATGAGGGCTGGTGACTAGTCCCATTTCTTCAAGATCTGACATGACGTTGCGAATAGTTGCAGGACTTAAATCCAGGCCAGAGAATTTTGAAAGTGTACGCGAACCCACTGGGTTACCCTCGTGGATATAACGTTCAACCAATGTTTTTAAAAGAATCTGAGCACGTTCATTAAGCATAGTCATATTTTACACCAAACTAGGAAGACACCGATTAATTCATCGACCACTTTCTATTGGATAATGTTCGCAACGATAAGATGGTAGATATAATTTCCCCTTCTTTTAGGTTCAGAATTAAAAGGTAATTTCCAAAGGAAATATAATGTTTAGTTGCGTTAAGTGAGCGTGCATTGATGTGCTACACTCAAGTGAAATCAATACTAATACAGAATTACAGCTGCACAAGTTCACTCTAACGGCTTAAATAAGCCTTAATTTTTTGTTTTACCAAGTGATGAGTTTTCCATTCAAAAAGATCGCGTTAATCGGCAAGCATAAAAACCTAGAAGTGCAGGAACCTTTACTAGAGCTTGCTGAGTATCTGACTAACCACAATTATGTGGTTGTGATTGATGAATTGACGGCTTCTCAAATGCCCGATAGTGCGTATTCTGGTTTGACACTAAAAGAGATTGGTGAGCAAGTTGACTTGGCGGTGGTGATTGGTGGTGATGGCACCATGCTAAATATTGTACGCCAGTTGTCGGCCTACAATGTGCCTTTAATTGGCGTGAATCAGGGGCGACTTGGTTTTTTAACCGATTTGTCTACGGATACGATGCTGGAAACAATAAGCGCCATGCTTGATGGTCAGTATATTGCTGAGCGTCGAATGTTGTTAAATGCCGATGTATTACGTAACAAAAAATGTAGCTTTAATTCACTGGCATTTAATGATGTAGTCATGCATAGGGGTGTTGGTAGTGGCATGATTGAATTTGAAGTGAGAATAAATGATGAATATGTTTATTCTTTACGTTCGGATGGTTTAATTGTTGCCACACCGACAGGCTCTACCGCTTACGCATTATCATCTGGTGGCCCCATCCTATATCCCAGTCTTGACCTTATTGCATTGGTGCCAGTATGCCCACATACGCTAAGTAATCGCCCGATTATTATCGGGCCAGAAGCCAGCGTGGAAATTCTCATACACTGCTCAACAGAAGTGCGAGTGCATTGTGACAGTCATTCTTGTTTTGATTTGAGACATGCAGATAGAATTATCGTGCAGCGTTACCCGAAAACGGTTAAATTATTACATCCAAAGGATCATAATTATTACCGTATGTTACGTGAGAAGTTGGGTTGGAGCGGGTTTCCTTAAGGCAGCTGTTTTCCTATCAAAAATATAGACTAATTATCCTTCTCAATTATGCTAAAGCATTTGAGCATCAAAGATTTCGTCATTGTGAACCAGATTACGTTAGATTTTAAGTCTGGTTTTACCGTGTTCACGGGTGAAACAGGCGCAGGCAAGTCCATTTTAATTGACGCGCTGTCTTTGGCGATGGGTGCGCGGGGTGATGCTAATCAGATACGCCATCATTGTGAACGTGCCGAAATTAGCGCTATGTTTGACATCAGTGCGTTGCCTAAGATTGAAAACTGGCTTAAAACCAATGAGCTTCAAGGGGATCCCGATACTTGCTTGCTGCGACGGATTATAGATTCCAGTGGTCGTTCGCGTGGCTTCGTAAACGGTCATGCGGTAACGTTGCAACAAATGCGATTAGTTGGTGAGCAACTAGTAGATATTCACGGACAACATGCTCATCAATCTTTACTGAATAATGAATCGCAACGCATCTTGTTTGATGCTTATGCGGGAAACAGTGCGTTGGTGAAAGCTGTTGCTGATACCTATCAACGTTGGCAGCAGCTTAATCAGAAACGATTAAGTTGGGAACAAAATACAGCAGATAATCAACAAGAACGCGAGCAACTAGCTTGGCAAAGCCGAGAATTAAAGGATCTTAATTTTTCCGCTGAAGAATGGCAAACACTGCAAACAGATCATAATCGATTATCACACGTCGCCAGCTTATTAGACGCGGCAGAAATGGGCATGGAAACATTGTCAGAAAATGAAGCATCTGCGATATCTCAAATTAATGCCGTGAATCATCAACTAAATAATCTTCATGATTACGATCCTGCACTTAAGGCCATTATTGACCAATTAGATTCAGCGCAAGCTGAGTTGCAAGAAGGCATCTATGAGTTAAAACATTACCGTCAAAGTCTTGATTTAGACCCACAGTTGTTACAAGAAACAGAAATACGCATGGCAGATATTTTAGCTGCCGCAAGAAAGTATCGCGTCGCACCTGAAGATCTCCCAAGTTTACTCGAAACTTTGATGCAGCGACTAGCCGCAATCGGTACTGGTGGTAATTTGGATGAACTCATCAAAGAAGAAGCCGCAGCAAAAGAAGCGTATTTAAAGCAAGCCAAAAAACTCAGTATCACACGTAGGAAAACAGGCCAATTATTATCTCAGCAAGTAAGCGCATCCATGCATACCCTGGCGATGGAGGATGGGCAATTCGCCGTGGTATTGCTACCTTTGGAACAAGGTGCGTCGTATGGGTTGGAGCAGGTTGAATTTCAAGTTGCTACACATAAAGGGTTGCCATTAAGGCCGCTGGCTAAAGTGGTGTCTGGCGGTGAGTTGTCACGCATTAGTCTAGCGATTCAGGTAATAACCAGTCAGGTTGGTACCGCGCCGACGCTGATTTTTGATGAAGTGGATGCTGGTATCGGTGGTCGTGTGGCGGAAATTGTGGGTGAGTTGCTAAGAAAATTAGGTGAAACGCGGCAAGTGCTATGTATTACACATTTGGCGCAAGTTGCCGCTACGGGTGATCAACAATGGCAAGTATCCAAGTCGCCTAGTCAGTCAAAAAATAAACAAGTCACGAGTCAAATTGTTGTTCTCGATGAGCCAGGGCGCATAGAAGAAATTGCGCGTATGTTAGGTGGCGTGAAGATTACAGCAACGACACGCCAACATGCTATTGAGATGTTACAGAAGCATGGGTAAGAAATAAGGGTGTTAGTCTGTCGTTATGATGTTTAGCGTCAAAGCGTGCAACAAGTACAATAATTGAGGTAATACAAGGAGGTTTTTATCGTGGGTAAAATACTATTTTTCGCAATTATTATCGTGTTGTTTTACTGGATGTTAAGAGACAAGTTTCCTACGAAAAATATAGAAAAAAAAGATGAGGAAACAGCGTTACTGACAGATAAGACCGAAGACTTGGTCTGTTGTGAATATTGTGGGGTGCATGTACAAGAAGATCAAAGTGTAGCGGCTGATGGTAAATTTTTCTGTAGTGACGAGCATCTTCAACAATACTTGGATTCGCAACCATAGTTATTTGTTATTTTAATGCTAGCTTAAATATTTCACCAGTTGATGGAAATTAAACGCCGATTTGTTCTGAATTGAGTGTGCCCGTGACTGGAAACGCGGTTATTCTGAAGCGTGAGGAGCATGTGCGCTTAATTCAGAACAGAGCAAGTTAAAAACCAGTAAGTGAATTCTTGAGTACAAGCTATGTTTTATCTCAATTAACCAAGAAGAAATAGACATAAGGGTTACAGGCTAAAATGCAACATACTGGTGCAATATTCAGGCTAGTGGATGAACGCCATTGAAAACAGTCTATTCTGAGCAGTTTTGGCATTCATTATTTTATTTCAACATTTATCGCCTGGTCATGGCGAGTGGCATCGTCATTTCTACTTGGCTATTTCACCCCTTCAGCTTTGGAAACACTAACGTCCTATTATTTGATTACGTCGCATGGGTGTATGTTTTCCTTTGTGGCTTAACCATTATTCCTGTCAGAAAGCGCTATCTGAGCTTTAATTGGCAGCTTTCTTTCCAAATTGTTAGCGACGTAGTATTTATTTGTACCATGATTTTTGCCAGTGGTGGCATACAAAGTGGGCTGGGTGTGTTGTTGTTGGTATCGCTTGCTGGTGCAGGTTTAATCAGTCGGGGGCGGTTAGCGTTATTTTATGCGGCTGTAGCGTCTATAGGCCTGCTCCTGCAAGAAACCTATGCGCTTTTTTATGTACATGATTATCAAGCACGGTACACCCAAGTTGGTTTGCTTAGCATGGGATATTTTGCGTTGGCTTGGTTGGCACATCAGTTAGCAACGCGCGCAAGTGCGAGTGAGCAACTGGCACGGCAGCGGGGAACAGACCTTGCCAATATGGCGCAGGTTAATCAGCTTGTTATTCAGGATATGCAAGACGGTGTGCTGGTCGTTGATAGCAGTGGCAAAATCCGGCAACGTAATTTTATTGCAGAAAAATTGCTAGACCTGAAGCCGGAATTATTCGCCTTTGAGTACCTAATACTTGCTGATTATGTGCCTTCTTTAGCGGAAAGGTTAGCTGTATGGCGCAATGATAATGATGCTAATTTTGACTTATTGAAATTACCGGTAAGTAATGTGTTGGTACGAACTCGGTTTGTGTCAATCAAAGAAGACAGTCGAGCTGGTGTGGTTATTTTTTTGGAGGATATGAGCCGGATTCAAGTGCAGGTTCAACAGTTAAAATTAGCTGCTTTAGGACGTCTAACTGCCAATATTGCGCATGAAATTCGTAACCCTCTGTCCGCAATTAGCCATGCGGCTGAGTTGCTAGAGGAAGAGAAAGGTTCGAGTCCAACGCAAGTGCGCTTATTACAAATTGTTCGCGATAATATTTTGCGCCTTGACAAAATTGTGCAAGACATCTTGCAGTTGAATCGACGTGATATTGCCGAATCAGAAATTTTAGATGCGGTAGGTTTTATTCGTACATTTGTTAACGATTTCTGTCGCGTAGAGAAAATTGACACAGATATTTTCTTGCTAGATGCGGCGGGGCAAAATGTCATTGCTTTTGATCAAGGGCATTTGAATCGGATTTTATGGAACCTTTGTCGTAATGCATGGCGTCATTGTCGCAAAAAAAAGGGAAGTATTCAGCTTAAATTGACTGATGGGTTAAACGCGAATTGTATTAATCTTGATGTGATAGATGACGGCCCGGGTGTTTCACCGGCGCAGTTAAAAAAACTATTTGAACCGTTCTTCACCACAGAAGCCAGCGGGACGGGGCTGGGACTTTATATTGCTAGAGAGATGTGCGAGTCTAATCATGCCTCTCTTAATTACATTGAGAATACAATCGGGGGACACTTCAGGATTGTTTGCCAAAGAAATCTAAATCATGCCCATACCGACAAAGAATGAAAAAGCATCATCTTCCCGGGATAATGCAACAATACCCACCGTATTAATTGTAGACGACGAATCCGATATTATAGAATTACTTGAACTCACGTTGGCTCGTATGGGCGTGAATGTCGAAAGCGCGACCTGTATCAATGATGCGAAAATCAAGCTTGAAACACATCATTTTCAAGTTTGTTTAACGGACATGCGTTTGCCTGATGGTGATGGGTTGATGCTGGTTGATTATATTGCCAAGCATTGTGCTGACTTGCCGGTGGCGGTCATTACTGCTTATGGCACAACTGAAAATGCGGTGGCTGCTTTAAAAGCGGGTGCGTTTGATTATTTACCCAAACCGGTTTCATTAGAGCAACTGCGCGCATTGGTGAAATCTGCGCTGAGTTTGCCCCCCATGCAAAAAGAAACAAGTGTCGGGACTAAGCAAAGCGAACGCACACTGTTGGGCGACTCAGCTCCCATACAACTCTTACGCACGACGATTGAGAAACTCTCACGTAGCCAAGCTGCTGTTTATATTAGTGGAGAGTCGGGCAGTGGTAAAGAACTCGCAGCCAGATTAATACACAAACGAAGTGCACGCCATGCCGGTCATTTTGTGGCAGTGAATTGTGGCGCGATTCCTGAGAACCTAATGGAAAGTGAGTTTTTTGGTTATAAAAAGGGCGCCTTTACCGGTGCCGCTGCAGATCGTGATGGTTTCTTTCAGGCTGCAAATGGCGGCACGTTATTTCTAGATGAAGTAGCCGACTTACCGCTTGCTATGCAGGTCAAATTGCTACGTGTTATTCAAGAAAAACAAGTCAGAAAAATTGGCGAAACAAAAGAAGAGAATGTCGATGTGCGTATTATCAGCGCTACTCACCAAAAATTAAGTGAATGCGTTGAAAATGGAAAATTCCGTCAAGACTTGTATTATCGCCTAAATGTCATTGCACTAAAAATGCCTGCCTTGCGCGAAATGCGTGAAGACATTCCGCTTATTGCAAAAGCTATTTTGGCTAAGCTCTGTCATGCAATGGAGAGAGAAACTTGTAGTCTAAAGAAGGACGCGATGAACGCACTAGCAAGCTACGATTTTCCCGGCAATGTGCGTGAACTTGAAAATATCCTGGAACGTACATTAGCACTTTGCGCCGATAACAAAATTGATAAAACGGAATTACAATTAAACCCAGTAGAAAATCTGCAAGAACCAGACGAACGTTCGTCTATGACCTCGAATAACGATCTGCCTCTGCAAGATTATCTCGATCAGCTAGAAAAAGAATCCATCGAAAAAGCGTTAGAAAAAAACCGTTACAATCGCACAGCCGCAGCGCGGTTATTAGGCATCACCGTAAGATCCATGCGTTATCGTATGGAACGACTGGGAATGAATGTAAAGAAATAATCGGCTTGAGTGTTATTGCTCTGAATTTTTTCATCTCGAATCTGCTTGCTTTAGTATTCCTTTCTTCCTATGCACCACCACTTAGGCTCTCAATTGCATAAACTAAACTGATCTGTTTTGCAGACTGACACGATCAAGCCGTGTGTGTTCTCCTTGTTTTGCTATTTGAAAATGTCAGTTGAGATGATGCTCAAGCATTTATTGATAAGATGAATAGCTTGAAACCAGCGTTGAAACTGTGTTTCCCAACAGAAATGCAGTGGGAATATGCTTGTCGG
The DNA here is from genome assembly GCA_021774265.1 of Nitrosomonas sp. Lineage (GTDB taxonomy): Bacteria > Pseudomonadota > Gammaproteobacteria > Burkholderiales > Nitrosomonadaceae > Nitrosomonas. Next base: position 5,696 of record JAJFJG010000176.1, on the reverse strand, counting down.
GTTGACAACGCTACCCCATTTTTATGGGGCGAACAAATGGATTCAGCATTGGTTAATTTTGATGGCAATGTTCTCTATAACAATGAACGAAATAGCGAATACAGAGAACAGACGGTTGAAGTCAAACAGTTTTCTTGTAATGACATGGGACATTTACCAGATGTGGTAATGTGAGGGAATGGTGATAAGACTGGTTTGAAAACTACCCAACGTAACCTGTAATAGATACGGGAAGAGCAGCGTCAGGCGGCGAGCGTGTGTTGCGCGGCGGCTCGTTGTCCTACTGCGGCAGGTACTGCTGTTTTGCCTTTCGTATCCTCAACGTTCCGTCTTGCCGAGGTCATTGATTGGTAGGGCGCCAATAAGCGTTGCGCTTTTTGGCGCCCTACATCTGTGTCTTATGCTTAACGCAATTTGTGATTCACCCAAAGTGCGGCTGTAAATAACAACATAGCGCCACCTTGATGTGCCGCTGCCAATTTTAGTGGCACGGCCAATAATAGCGTGCTGATACCTAAACTGACTTGTATGACGAGCATGATCAGCAAGAGATTGCAGGCGAGTTTGGCGGAATTAGACAATTGCTGTTTTCTCGCTTTGAACCAGAAGTATGGGATAGTGAACATTAATACCCATGCAATCATACGATGGTCAAACTGCACGGTTGCCATGTTGTCAAAGAAATTTCGCCACCATGGTTCAAGTATGAATATCTCAGGTGGGATGAAGTGACCGTTCATCAGCGGGAATGTGTTGTATGCCAGGCCTGCACGAATACCGGCAACTAATCCACCGGATAATACCATGATAAAAATCAACCAGGATAGGCCGATGGAGAAACGCCTAATTCCTTGTAATGCTTCGGGATCGTGTGGTGATTTATTTTTGTCATAGAGTAAGTCTGTTGCGACCCAAAACATGGTGGCAAAGATGACAAAAGCCAGTCCTAAATGCGCGGTTAAACGATATTGACTGACATGAGGGTCATTGACTAAACCACTCATGACCATGTACCAGCCCATGAGACCTTGTAACCCACCCAACACAAAGATGCCGGATAGTTTAATGCCTAAGGGTTTGTCGATTTGCTTGCGAATAAGAAAATAGACAAAAGGGATAAAGAACACCAATCCAATTAAGCGTCCTAGTAAACGGTGAATATATTCCCACCAGAAAATAGTTTTAAATTCGTCTACGCTCATACCTTTGTTGATCTTTTGGTATTGCGGCGTCTCTTGGTATTTTTGGTGAAACTCGTCCCATTCACTTTGGCTCATGGGTGGCAGCGTGCCGGATACTGGTTGCCATTCAACGATGGATAAACCGGAGTCGGTTAGCCGGGTAACACCGCCAACCACCACCATGATAAAGACCATGGCACAACACACAAATAGCCATGCGGCAATAGATTTTTGCTTTTGCATATTAAATTTAGAAATTGAGTTGTTTTAGGGCACCTCTATGAATCCATATTTCGTCACAATCCTGCGTTGTTCACAAAAAATACTACCTTATATATCGATTGTATGCTGCGTCAATATTTTTTTTGTTGTCTTGCTTTGTTTGGAAATTTGAATTTTTAGAGATACTCTATAGAAATTAAATGTGTTTATTTGTTTCGCATAAGTCGCTGTTTATCACGTTCCCATTCGCGTTGTTTTTCATTATCGCGTTTATCATGCTGTTTTTTCCCCTTGGCTAGGCCAATTTCCAATTTTATTCGGCCTGTTTTATAATGTAAATCTAGCGGAACCAAGGTATAACCAGCGCGTTCTACTTTGCCGATTAGGCGTTTTATTTCTTCAGCGTGCAATAAAAGCTTGCGTGTACGCGTTGGGTCGGGATGAATATGAGTTGATGCTGTAGACAAAGGACTAATGTGGCATCCAATCAGGTATAATTCACCATTACGAATGGTAACATAAGCTTCTTTTAATTGAACGCGACCAGCACGAATTGATTTGACTTCCCAACCTTCAAATACGACGCCTGTTTCATATTTATCTTCAATGAAAAAATCATGGAAGGCTTTTTTATTTTGAACAATACTCATTTAGGAAAGAAAAAGTAGCGGGAGGTTTTTAAAATTTGGCATATTTTATCAGTTTTTTAGTAGGACCTCATTGAAGCAGGTTAATTTAATTTATGGCAGAAATAGAAAAAACAGCATTGGTTGAGTTCTCGGCCGAGCAAATGTTTAAATTGGTTGATACCGTTGAAGATTACCCGGATTTTCTTCCTTGGTGTGGTGGTACTTCGGTCGAGCATCAGGATGAGAAAGTGGCCCATGCTACGGTGAATATTGATTATCATCATGTTAAACATAGTTTTACGACCGAGAACACACGTCACGAACCTGATTTAATTGAAATGACATTGCTTGATGGCCCGTTTGAGCATCTTGATGGTCATTGGCGTTTTATTCCTTTATCTGACAGCGCTTGCAAAATAGAATTCCGTTTGCACTACACTTTTTCGCACAAAATACTTGAGAAATTGGTTGGCCCTGTTTTCTATATGATTGCGAATAGCTTTGTTGAAGCATTTATTGATCGTGCAGAAAAGGTCTATGGCAATAAAGAATGACTCAATAGTGGTAGAAGTTGTTTACGCATTGTCTGAAAACCAGATATTGCAACGTCTGGATGTGCCTGAAGGAACAACTGTGACGCAAGCCATAGCACTTTCCGATATCACTACGCAGTTTCCTGAAATTGACCTGACTAAAAACAAGTTTGGTATTTTTGGCAAATTGGCAAAACCTGAAACAATTTTGCGTCATCAAGATCGTGTCGAAATCTACCGTCCCCTCATTATTGACCCGAAAGACGCGCGAAGAAAACGTGCGGCGATGTAAATTTAACCGGGTAGGGTCTTAGTTTGACCTGACGAGATTATCCATATCCAATTGACAGATAAATATTACTGTTGTCCCAGAATTGACCAAGAAAGTATGGGTTCTTTGTTCACCAAAATGTTTCCACCCAGTTCAGCTATCCAATGATCACCAATCGTATTAGCACTGTATATTAAAAGCATTGGGTACTAACAAACTTAAATAAAGGAGAAATAGTCATGAATATTGATCGTATGGTAATGGCGCTCGCCGGCGGCATGGTTCTCGTGAGCTTATTTTTATCACAACTGCACTCTGTGCATTGGTTATGGGTGACAGTTTTTGTCGGTGCAAATCTTTTTCAAGCATCTTTCAGTGGCTTTTGTCCATTGGCGAAGTTTCTGAAAAAAATGGGACTAAAACCAGGCATTGCATTTCATTAAGCTTTAAATAATCTGTTAAGCATGTGATAAAAACAAAAAATCTTAAGCAAAAGAAAATTGCTGAAAAGTACAAAAAATTTTTCAACAAGTAAGCATGAAACAAACTGCGATTAATGCTACGCTACATATGCTACGCATGATTACTTACAATTTCAGATTAAACTGCAATAGACGTAAAGCAACAAAAACTCATCATGGTGAGCGTAGTGATGGTTAAGATGATGGATATATCATTACTAAATAAATCTATATGGGATTCGTTCCCCCACCTCAAGGAACGCGGGAATGTACGAATGAAAATTTTGTTACTATAAATTATGGAGATGATATGAAACTTATTTTATTATTTGCACTTATCTTAAGTACAAATGCTTATGCCCAAGATGGCGATGAGCATAATAATGAGAATGGACAAGAGCAACATCATAAAGCTGAAAAGCATGGTGATGATCATGAACATGAAGGCGGCATGCATGGTCATGGTCATGAAGATGATGAAGATGAAAGTGGTGACAGCCATGGTCATGGTGGTGGCCACGGACATGAGGGTGGCAAGCACGGTGATGGCATGCATGGTCATGATCACGAAGATGATGAAAATGGCGACAGCCATGGTCATGGTGGCGGCCACGGGCATGAAGGTGGTATGCATGGCGGTGGTCATGGCATGGACAACATTAAACAATATTTTGAGCCTTTACCTGCATCAATTATTGATGAAGAAAAGAATGCAGCCCTGATTAAACTTGGCAAAATTCTATACATGGATCCAAGATTATCAGTCAATGACAAGATTTCCTGTAACTCTTGCCATGGGCTCAATAATTATGGTGTAGATAATGAACCAACATCTCCAGGCCATGAAGGTAAACGTGGTGGTAGAAATTCTCCGACTACCATGAATGCAGCGCTACACATCGCTCAATTTTGGGATGGGCGTGCTAGTGATGTAGAAGCACAAGCTTTAGGTCCAATTTTAAATCCTGTTGAAATGGGCATGCCAACTAAAGGTGCTGTTGTTCAAAAAATACAAGCTATTGATGAATACCAAGTTCTTTTTGCGGAAGCATTCAGTGAATCAAAGTATCCATTTAATTACAATAATATTGGCAAGGCTATTGGCGCTTTTGAGCGTACGCTTTTAACACCATCACGCTTCGATGATTTCCTCAATGGCGATGAGGATGCGTTGAATAAAAGCGAGAAAAAAGGCCTGAAGAAATTTATGCGTATGGGTTGTGCCAATTGTCACAATGGTGTTGCCATTGGTGGTAATTCCTACAAAAAAATCGGGCTTGTTGAACCCTATGAAACAGAAGATATGGGTCGCTATGAGGTGACTGGTCTTGAGAGTGACAAGAAAGTATTTAAAGTTCCTAGTCTAAGAAATATTACTAAAACGGCGCCATATTTTCATGATGGCTCAGTGGAAACATTAGATGAAGCGATTCAATTAATGGCAAAACATCAACTGGGTCGAGATCATGTAGGCCATGGAATGGTTAGAGATATTAAAGCGTTTCTGGGGTCCTTAACAGGTAAAGATGCGGAATAAAATGTTAATGTAGTAACTCAAATATTCGTCATGCCTTGATGGGTATGACGAATAGGTGTTCCTTGCGTTGATCTACTGATAGTATTTTCACCATTAACGTAGACGTAGGGTTTGGTTCTATGAAAAAATTAAAATTGATGTGTCTGACTATCGCACTTCTCGGACTAATAGCTAGCGGTTCGGTTTGGGCGCATGGCAGGTATAATGCACATCGATTGAATTTTGGGCTAAATCTGGGTTATGACCCATTCTATTACGGTTCTTTTGGTTATCGTGATCCTTTTTTCTACCCGCCTTACTGCGCATACCCACCAACAGTTATGCTGCCTTCAGCACCATCCGTATATATCGAGCAACAAGAAACAGCCACTCCCACCCAGCCGCAGATTCAATACTGGTATTTTTGTCAAAATCCAGAAGGCTATTACCCGTATGTAAAAGAATGTCCGGACGGTTGGCTGCAAGTCGTGCCACATCCATCTGCACAATAGTACAAAGAAGTGTGATACAACCAACGAAGCTGATTATACTCATCAAATGAATGGCCCCGGCACCAAAGGGCTAGGTATCAAGGCTGTGAAATGGAGGAAGTTAGTAAAGTCCAAGCTGCCTATATTCCTGTGTTTTTTGATACTCTTTCCACTGCCTATTAGCATGATTTCATATCGTTTGTTCATCGCTATAACGATCATCAGTGTTACCAATTCTGCTACGCTAGAAGTAGTCGCCCCTGAAAAACCCTACTCAGAAGGTATTTCAAAAAAAGCATAAGCACAAGAATTAGACTGAATATTTATCTGTGCTATTTCCATTATTTTATTCACATGCATATATTTTTCTCCATGGGAAAAAGAGCCAACAA
>JAJFJG010000175.1 GCA_021774265.1 Nitrosomonas sp. | reverse complement strand
GTAGCCATATAACCAAACTTAATAGTGGTAAACCAAACAACATGTCTGTTCCGTTTTTTCGTTAGTGCGTATCTGTTATAAAAAGATGACTGACTACGCTTTTAGATGCCATTAATATCTATATTACTTTTGTTAATTACTTGGCTAGCTAATAGAGCCATACCGTCAATAAAACAAACACACCCACAATCATTGTAAATGCATAGTGATAGATGTAACCAGTTTGAAATCTTCGTACCAACATCGCCGTCCAGCCCACAACACGCGCTGTGCCATTGACGAAGAACCCATCAATAATTTTTATGTCGCCAACTTTCCATAAAAAAGTACTTAATGCTCGTGTACCACCTGCGAACAACCATGAATAAAATTCATCAATATAATATTTACGATCCAAAATTGTATAGATTGGGCCAAACATTTTCTTTATTTTTTCTGGTAGATCGGTTCGAGCTATATACAAGAACCAAGCCGTAAATATGCCACCAGCAGATAGCCAAAATGGTGCTGTGGATAAGGCATGCATCATCATGCCAAATACGCCGGTAAACTCAGCGCCTAATTTCTCAATAGCATCATGTTCAGGCAGAACATAGATGACACCATCAAAATAGGATCCAAAAACAATCGGGCCAATAAACCAACCTGCAGCTATTGTTGGTATCGCTAATACAACCAGCGGTAGTGTGACTACCCACGGCGACTCATGTAAATGCTCTTTGGTGTGCTTATCCATACGCGGTGCACCATGAAAAGTCATGAAGATGAGCCTGAAGGTATATAGTGCAGTTACAAACACCGTTGCCAATACACAGAAATATGCAAATTCTACGCCAGGTATATTTGAAAACTGAACAGCCTCAATAATTGCATCTTTCGAGAAGAAGCCTGAAAAACCAGGGACACCTGCACTAGCTAACGCTGCGATAAACATCGTCCAATACGTCAAAGGCATATATTTCTTAAGACCACCCATTTTCTGCATGTTTTGTTCGTGATGCATAGCAATGATGACCGAACCAGCGCCTAAGAAAAGCACCGCTTTAAAAAAGGCATGTGTCACTAGATGGAAAATACCAGCTGAATATGCGGATGCGCCAAGAGCAACTGTCATATAACCTAATTGAGACAACGTAGAATAGGCAACAACACGTTTAATATCAGTTTGAACAACAGCAACAAGCGCCATGAATAGTGTCGTGATACCACCAATGATAATGATAAATGATAGCGCAACTTCGGATAATTCAAACAGTGGTGACATACGTGCCACCATAAAAATCCCTGCTGTAACCATTGTAGCCGCGTGAATCAAAGCCGAAATTGGTGTCGGGCCTTCCATTGAATCGGGCAACCAAACATGTAATGGGAACTGTGCAGATTTACCCATCGCACCGATAAACAGCAATATACAAATCACAGTTAGAAGCATCCATTCCATACCTGGAATCAACTCGACGGTCGTATTGGATTCACTTGGTGCCTGTGCAAAAACGGATGCATAATCTAAGGAACCAAAATACATTAGCACCATAGCGATGCCGAGTAAGAACCCAAAATCACCAACGCGATTAACTAAAAAGGCCTTCATGTTAGCGTAGGTTGCTGTGGGTCGTTTGTACCAAAAACCAATCAACAAATAAGATACTAAACCAACCGCTTCCCAGCCAAAAAATAATTGCAAGAAGTTATTAGACATCACCAACATCATCATTGAGAAGGTGAACAATGAAATATAGCTGAAGAAACGTTGATAGCCCGGATCTTCTCGCATATAACCAATGGTATAAACATGCACCATTAATGAAACGAGGCTAACGACTACCATCATGGTTGCTGATAGTTGGTCGATTAAAAAACCAATTTCAAAGCTAGTGTCACCAGTAACAAGCCACGTATAAACTGTTCCGTTATATGTATTGCCTTCCAACACATCCATAAAGATGAGGATCGATGCAATTAATGATGTAAACACCAGCGAGATAGTAATGCGGTGACTCCAGTCACGCCCTATGAAGTGACCAAATAGTCCTGCGATGAGCGCTCCCAAAAGTGGTGCCAGTGGAACGAGTAAATAAAGTGTTTGCATTTCGGTTTTTAGTTATATATCAGTTACTGCTATTTAGTCTCTTTCTACAAGTAATGTACTAACCTTTTAGTTTATCCAGGTCGTCAACGTTAATCGTTCGTTGATTACGGAATAACACGACCAGTATAGCTAAGCCAATTGCCGACTCTGCAGCCGCAACAGTCAAAATAAAGAATACAAATATTTGCCCATGAATATCCTGCAAATAATGCGAGAATGCGACAAAATTCATATTCACAGCTAGTAGCATCAATTCAATGGCCATCAAAATGATTATGACATTCTTTCTATTAAGAAAAATGCCGACCACACCTATGGCGAATAAAATTGCACCAAGAACTAGATAATGGGATAACGATACCAAGTTAACTACCCCTCATTTAAATCATCGATCATGTTAATTTAATAAAATTTATTCTTTTTTCTCTGTCGGCATAGATACAATGCGTAATCTATCCTCAGACCTAACTGCAACTTGCTTTGAAGGGTCCGGTGACCGCTTATCAGTACGTTGACGTAAAGCCAATGCAATCGCACTAACCATCGCGACCAACAGTAGCACAGCAGCAAGCTCAAAAGCGTATACATACTCTGTATAAATAAGTCTACCTAACTCTTTGGTATTACTATAATCTGCCGCTTGAGCAGGTGGCGATGGTATTTGATCAAGACTAAATTGACCATTCATAAGCACCATTGTCATTTCAGCAACCAGCACTAAAGCTAGTAAAGCACCAAATGGAAACCATTTCCAAAAACCTTCTCTCAGTTGATCAAGGTTTATATCTAACATCATGACAACGAAGAGAAAAAGAACCATTACTGCGCCGACATAGACAAGAACCAGGGTTATCGCTAGAAACTCAGCTTCAAGCAGCAACCATAACCCAGCACAGGTTACAAAAGACAATACTAATAGTAACGCGGAATATACCGGGTTACGAGCTGTAATAACACCCAGCGCTGACACAATTAGCACGGTAGCGAAAAAATAAAATACTATATCTTGAAATATCATTTCTAGTTAATAATCCAGCTCATCGATATTTTGCGTCTTCTTGTCTGTCTTTAGCGATCTGCTCTTCATACTTATCACCAACTGCTAACAACATTTCTTTGGTGTAAAGCAAGTCGCCTCTTTTTTCTCCATGGTACTCAAGTATGCGAGTTTCAACGATGGAATCAACTGGACAAGATTCTTCACAAAAACCACAAAAAATACATTTTGTTAAATCAATGTCATAACGCGTTGTACGACGTGTTCCATCCTCACGTAATTCAGAATCAATCGTTATTGCCAGTGCGGGGCATACAGCTTCGCATAGTTTGCAAGCAATACATCTCTCCTCCCCATTGGGATATCGACGCAGTGCATGTAATCCGCGAAAACGCGGTGATTGTGGTGTTTTCTCTTCGGGATAATGAACAGTGATCTTCGGTTTAAATAGATACCGTCCTGTTACCATCAGACCCTTCAATAATTCAATTAAAAAGAAGGTTTTAATGAAACTCTTAATACGATTCATAACTGTTCTCCACTCATTAGAACCAGATATTTAGCGGAAATAGCTCAAGCGTTGATTCTGGAAGTTGCATAATGCCGCCCAGAACAAAAATCCAAACTAAGGTAATTGGTATAAATACTTTCCAACCTAAACGCATAATCTGATCATAGCGGTATCGCGGGAATGTTGCGCGAAACCACAGAAAACAAAATAATACAAAAGCGATCTTCAACAACAACCAGATAAACCCTGGAATCATTGTAAGCAACTCAAAATTCAGTGGCGGCAGCCATCCACCCAGGAACATCAGACTCGTCAATGTAGCAATGAGAATCATATTCGCATATTCTGCCAAGAAGAATACTGTAAACGCCATACCTGAGTAATCAACATGAAAACCAGCAACAATTTCGGACTCTCCTTCTGCCACATCAAATGGCGCCCTATTTGTTTCAGCGACACCAGAAATAACATATACCAAAAACATTGGAAACAAAGGAATAAAATACCAACTCAGCAGACTATCTCCCTGTTGACCTTTGACAATATCACCCAAATTTAAGCTCTGCGACATCATTAAGACACATACCAGTGCAAATCCCATCGCTAATTCGTATGATACAACCTGTGCTGCTGAACGCATCGCTCCTAAAAAAGCATATTTAGAATTAGATGCCCAACCGGCCAAGATGACCCCATAAACACCAAGAGATGTCATTGCAAGAATATAAAGCAATCCTGCATTAATATCAGCTAATACCATTTCCGCGGAAAAGGGAACAACAGCCCATGCAGCTAAAGCCGGCGCGATTGTAATAATAGGTGCTAGTATAAATAGAAACTTGTTTGCGCCTGTAGGTATAACTATTTCTTTCATCATAGCTTTTACCGCATCAGCGATGGGTTGACCCCATCCGCGCAGCCATGATATGCCAAAGAAAGTTACACGATTAGGCCCAACACGTACCTGCATTGCAGCAATGATCTTCCGCTCAGCATAGGTCAGATAAGCCACACCAATTAATAAAGGCATAACGATAGCAAAAATAAGCGATACATTTTTTGCTACGAGAAATAGCATTACCCCCCATTCAGAGCCAAATATCTGCACGAATAGCTGTTGAATATACTCCATTAAGAATTCCCAATTCTTGCCATTACAGTTTCTCTATTAAAATCTCACCAAACATCGACCCAAGTTCGGATGTTTCAGCATGGGCACTAACAAGGCGCACGCAATTATCTGGCAATTTTTCATCACTAGCTGCACGTAAGCGAATTTCGCCGTCATTCTGTTTTATCTTAACTTTATCGCCAGGTTTTATGGACAACTTTTGAAGCAGATCTGGCGACATCCAAGCACATGGTGAAACGGCATCATTCGTTTGTTGAAGTGATTCAGCCCGTCGCACTATTGGATCCGCTTGATATATAGGTACTTCACCAATTCGCTCAACTTTACCGCTGCTCTCGGAGACCACTGTCATTGACGCTAACGTTCGATTGTTATCAAGTTGTGCTGACACATCGCCCAAATTTGGAATCACATCAGCACGTACTTGCTCTGATGTTTCATAATCAAACCCATTCAACGCCAACAAATTACCTAGCACCCTTATTACTTTCCATGCGGGTCGCGTTTCACCTAGCGGAGTTACAACGCCATTAAATGTTTGAACTCGCCCTTCGGTATTTACAAAAGTCCCAGAAGTCTCAGTAAATGGAGCAATTGGAAGCAACACATCCGCGTATTCAGTTGCTTTACCTTTATACGAACTTAAAGCAACTACAAAATCTGCTTCACCTAAGGATTTTAAAGCTTGCTGAGCATTATGCACATCATGCTCAGGTTCCACGTTCATTAAGACATACCCTTGACACAACATAGCAGGCTGGCTTGCATTTGTTGCAAGCATTTGTGACGCATCGAACCCAGATATGCATTGATCATTACCCATTAATTTATTTGGTATGGCACCTGCTAAATAAGCACCAACACTATTTGCAGCCTCACCCAAAACACCAAACTTCGCGCCCAATATATCGGCAATAAAATTAACCAATTGGTGTAGTTCGGAATACTGTGGGTGATGTTGCGCCAAGTTTCCAAGATAGATTGCAGTTTTTTCACCTTCAAGAAGGCTAGCTGCAATTCTGGTCGAGGTATCACTGACTGTAATTGTTTTAATAATGTCTTTAACATTACTCGACACCGTTGCCGCTTTAGCATCAATAACCACCTTCAAGACTTCAGCTAAAGCAGAAGCCATAGCACTTGGCGCAACTATCGCCTCATTTGCTACATGCATCAGTAGATCATCACCAATAGGATTTATCAGATTAAGTTGCATACCTTTTTTTACCGCTTGGCGCATTCGTTGAGCAATCAACGGATGATCTTTGCGCAACGTGCTTCCAACGACTAACACAGCATCTAATGATGAGATATCTGCAATACTAGTCCCTAGCCAGGGAACACCGCTTTCACTTTTATCGAATCGAAAGTCTGACTGACGAAGTCGATGATCGATGTTCCCGCTACCGAATCCACGCATCAATTTTTGCAACAAGTAAAGTTCTTCTACTGTACTATGTGGAGAAACTAAAGCACCAATTCCATTCGCACCATTCTTTTCTTTAATTGCTTTCATATTAGTTGCTACAAACTGTAAGGCATCTTGCCAAGCAACTTCCTTCCATTGATCAGCACACTTGATCATTGGTTTAGTCAGTCTATCTTCAGAATTCAACCCTTCATATGAAAACCTATCTTTATCAGATAACCAACATTCATTAATAGACTCATCTTCTCGTGGCAAAACGCGCATGACACGGTTTTGTTTCACCTGGACAACCAAATTAGAACCTAGTCCACAATGCGGGCTAATGGACTTTCGACGTGATAATTCCCATGTGCGTGCAGAATAGCGAAAAGGTTTACTAACCAGGGCGCCAACTGGGCATAAATCAATTACATTACCTGATAATTCGGAATCAACGGTCTTTCCTACAAACGCTTGTATCTCAGCATGCTCACCTCGACCCGTCATCCCCAATTCCATAATGCCCGCAATCTCTTGACCAAACCTTACACAGCGCGTGCAATGAATGCAACGTGTCATATCGGTAGAAATCAGTGGACCTAAGTTTTTGTTAGCTACTGTACGCTTTGTCTCTGTGTAGCGTGACTGACCAGCCCCGTAACCAACAGCCAAATCTTGTAGTTGGCATTCACCACCTTGATCGCAAATAGGACAATCTAACGGGTGATTAATCAACAAAAACTCCATCACCCCTTTTTGTGCTGTAACTGCTTGCTCGCTAGCTGTCGTAACCTTCATCCCTTCCATAACTGGCGTAGCGCATGCAGGCAAAGGTTTGGGTGCCTTCTCAACTTGCACTAAACACATCCGACAATTAGCGGCAATAGATAATTTTTTGTGGTAACAAAAGTGGGGTATATAAATCCCTAATTCTTTTGCCCCGTCCATAACGGTACCGCCTTTTGGTACAGATACTTGCTTACCGTCTATTTCAATATTGATCATCAGCTAAATTTCTTAGATTAATCACGAAAAGATATGATTGTTTGTTCGATTTTTTTCAAAGAATACAATCAAACCATACACTTTTTATTTTCTATATGATAGATGAACTCATCTCTAAAATGCTCTATCATCGCTCGAACCGGCATTGCTGCAGCATCTCCTAATGCACATATTGTACGTCCTTGTATGTTATCAGCGATATTATCCAAAAGATCAAGGTCTTCCATTTTACCCTTGCCATTCTCGATTCGATTAATTATGCGATAAAGCCAGCCCGTTCCTTCACGACAAGGAGTGCATTGCCCACAAGACTCTTCAAAATAGAAATAGGAGAGTCGCTCTAGCGCCCTTACCATGCATGTTGTTTCATCCATAATGATCACAGCTCCAGATCCAAGCATAGAACCAGCCTTTGCAATTGAATCATAGTCCATATCCGTCTCCATCATGACATCACCAGGTAATACTGGCATGGATGAACCACCAGGAATACATGCCTTTAACTTCCTTCCTCCACGCATACCACCTGCCATTTCAAGTAGTGCAGCGAAAGGTGTTCCCATCGGAATTTCGTAATTACCAGGCTTATTAACATGGCCAGATACTGAGAACAACTTAGTTCCACCATTATTCGGCTTACCTAATTCTAAGTATTTCTCTCCACCATGATTAATAATCCAGGGAACAGAAGCAAATGTCTCTGTATTGTTAATCGTAGTTGGCTTACCATATAAACCAAAGTTTGCAGGGAAAGGCGGTTTAAATCTAGGCTGCCCTTTTTTACCTTCAAGGGATTCTAATAACGCAGTTTCTTCGCCACAGATATAAGCGCCATAACCATGATGGTTATATAAGTTAAAAGAGAAATTTGAGCCTAAAATATTTTCGCCTAGATAACCTGCTACGCGCGCTTCATCTACAGCTTCTTCCATGCGCGTATAGGTATCCCAAATTTCACCATGAATGTAGTTATAACCTGCCTTAACACCCATGGCATAAGCTGCGACAACCATCCCCTCAATAAGTATATGCGGATTAAATCGCATGATATCTCTATCCTTGAAGGTTCCTGGTTCACCTTCATCGGAGTTACATACTATATACTTATCGCCCTCATACTGCTTGGGCATAAAACTCCACTTTAATCCAGTAGGAAATCCCGCACCACCTCGGCCTCGCAGGGCGGACTTCTTGACTTCTTCAATGACTTCATCCGGCGTCATTTTGTCCGACAAAATTTTCTTTATCGCTGCATAGCCACCACGTTTAACATAATGGCTTAATTTCCAATTCTCAGGATCTGATGAATCGACTTGATCAAGTAATGTTTGAGGGAACGGATTCATTTACTCAATTCCTCTAAGATTTTGTCTATTGCTTCATTAGACATAAAACTACACATTCGATGATTATTGACCAATAAAACAGGCGCATCACCACAGGCCCCCATGCACTCGCCTTCTTTTAGTGTAAACTTGCCGTCTACTGTTGTTTCGTTAAACCCAATTCCAAGTTTCTTTTTCAGATAATCAGCTGCATCATATCCACCCGATAGCGCACAAGGTAAGTTTGTACAGATGGTAAGCTTATAGTTACCAAGCGGCTCGAGATTATACATATTATAAAATGTAGCAACCTCATACACTGCGATTGATGGCATATCTAGATATTTAGCAATAAAATTCATTGTTTCAGTTGCCAACCATCCTTTTTCTTCTTGCGCGATAGCAAGAGCTGACATCACTGCAGATTGTTTTTTATCTAGTGGATACTTTGATATTTCGTGATCTATTCTTTTAAGGGATTCGGGACTTAACATCTGATTTTTATCTATCTATTTCGCCAAAAACAATATCTTGCGTACCAATAACCGCAACAAGGTCAGCAATCATATGGCCACGCGTCATTTCATCCATTGCCGCCAAATGTGCAAACCCTGGCGCTCGTATTTTTAAACGATAAGGCTTATTTGCGCCATCGGATACTATATATATACCAAACTCACCTTTTGGGTGCTCAATTCCCACATAAGCTTCACCCGGTGGAACGTGCATACCTTCTGTAAATAACTTGAAATGATGGATTAACTCCTCCATATTTTGCTTCATACTTACTCTTGAAGGTGGAGCAACTTTATGATTTTCAGTAATAACAGGGCCCGGGTTTTGTCTCAACCAATCGACGCATTGTTTAATAATGCGATTTGATTGACGAAACTCTTCCATGCGAACCAGATAGCGATCATAACAATCACCGTTAACCCCAACAGGTATATCAAAATCTAATTTGTCATATACCTCATATGGCTGTTTTTTTCGTAAATCCCACTCCACTCCAGAACCTCGCAGCATAGGTCCTGTAAACCCAAGCGCTTTAGCTCTTTCAGGTGACACAATGCCAACATCAACCAATCTCTGCTTCCAAATCCGATTATCTGTTAATAATGTTTCATATTCATCAACATAACCAGGGAAACGACGAGTAAAGTCTTCTATGAAATCGAGTAATGATCCTTGCCGATTTTCGTTGCGAATTTTTGTTTGTTTATTACTGTGAATTTTTGATGAGCCGTATTGCGGCATGGTCTCGGGCAAATCACGATAGACACCACCTGGTCGGTAGTATGCAGCATGCAATCGAGCACCTGAAACTGCTTCGTAGCAATCCATAAGATCTTCGCGTTCACGAAATGCATACAGAAACATCGTCATGGCACCAACGTCTAATCCATGCGCACCTATCCAGAGCAAATGATTAAGTATCCGTGTTATTTCATCAAACATCACACGAATGTATTGCGCACGCTCCGGAACCTCAATACTCAACATTTTTTCAATAGCCATAACATAAGCATGTTCATTGGCCATCATTGACACATAATCCAAACGATCCATATACGGAACGGATTGAATATATGTTTTATTCTCAGCTAGCTTTTCCGTTCCACGATGCAACAAACCGATATGAGGGTCTGCGCGACGAATAACTTCCCCATCTAACTCTAAAACCAAACGCAACACCCCGTGTGCTGCCGGATGCTGGGGACCAAAGTTCATGGTGTAATTTCGTATTTCAGCCATACATCACTTCACAAGTTTCTTTAATATTCTAATTATCAACTGGATATAACAACGCATCTATAAATTGTCACCGTAATGTTCTTCTCTAATCACATGCGGAGTAATTTCTCTCGGCTCTATACTGACCGGCTGATAAATCACTCTTTTCTGCTCTTCATCATAGATCATTTCAACATTTCCAGAAAGCGGAAAATCTTTTCTAAACGGGTTACCAATGAACCCATAATCTGTAAGTATGCGCCGCAAATCAGGATGACCAGAAAACACGACCCCATATAAATCAAAAGCTTCCCGTTCAAACCAATTTGCTGCCGGCCATATCTTTATAACAGAGTTAACAACTGGCATTTCATCAATTTCAGCAAATACTTTTACACGCAAGCGACAATTATGCTTAATGGACAAAAGATGATAAACCACTGCAAACCGCTTACCTACCCACTCCGAGTCGGAAGCTGACGTGCCACCATAGTGAGAATAATCAACGCCACACAAATCCATCAAAGTATCAAAATTCAAATCCGCATGATCGCGCAATGTTTCCACAGCATTACTTAAATCATTTGAATGTATAACAAGCGTCAGCTCACCTAGGCTCTCATTTAAACTGACGATTTTATCAGTCAAGATACGATGTAATGCGGACGACATTTTTTCTATACGTTTAGTTGACATATCATAAACTCAACGAGCAATTGTGTTTGTACGATGTATTTTGTTTTGCAGCTGAATGATGCCATACAACAATGCTTCAGCAGTAGGTGGGCAACCAGGCACGTAAATATCAACAGGAACAATACGATCACAGCCTCGCACCACCGAATACGAATAATGATAATAGCCGCCGCCATTTGCACACGACCCCATGGATATAACCCATCGTGGCTCAGCCATTTGATCATAAACCTTTCTTAATGCGGGCGCCATTTTATTGCATAATGTACCAGCTACTATCATTACATCAGATTGACGTGGACTGGGGCGGAACACAATTCCAAACCTATCCAAATCATAGCGCGAGGCACCTGTCTGCATCATTTCAACAGCGCAACACGCCAGCCCAAAAGTCATAGGCCACATAGAACCTGTCCGCCCCCAATTGATTACTGAATCGAGACTTGTCGTTACAAACCCTTTGTCTAATGCTCCATCTATACTCATATCCTTAATCCCACTCCAAAGCGCCTTTTTTCCATTCATAGATAAATCCAACAATCAATATACTCAGGAATATCACCATGGAAACAAAACCAAACATACCTATCTCAGTTAGCACTATCGCCCATGGAAACAAGAATGCGATTTCCAAATCAAACAATATGAACAAAATGGCAACTAAATAGTACCGCACATCGAATTTCATTCTAGCATCTTCAAACGCATCAAAGCCACATTCATATGACGATAATTTTTCCTTGTCAGGACGGTTTGGAGCTAGCAGCCAACCGCACAAGATTGGGACAACCCCCACCGCAAGGCCAATGAATATAAACAATAGTATCGCAAAATAATTTTCTAACATTTTTTTATTTAGTAATTCAGATCTATTTACTAACTTCCAATATTCTTGATGTTCGTAGTTTTGACATGGTGCCGACGGCGAGAATCGAACTCGCATAGCTTTCGCCACCGCCCCCTCAAGACGGCGTGTCTACCAATTCCACCACGTCGGCAGATAAGCTTTAATAGATCAATACTGATCTAGCAATTAATTTACATTTAATAGATTAAACCTAATTAGGAATTTGTCCTGCTTTTGAGTTATCAACTTCCAAAGGCATTTCTGGCACATTCAGCTTCTCTCCACCTTCTTCACTGATTAAAGGCTCATTATTTCCTACAATTGGCTCAGGCAGTCCACCCATAATTCCCATTGTATCTTGGCTATTACTTACATTACCTGCTAGATAAGTAAGACTCAAACTAGTTATAAAAAATATGGTTGCTATGATTGCAGTAGTACGACTTAAGAAATTTCCCGACCCGCTTGCGCCAAATACACTGCCCGAAGATCCACTGCCAAAAGCAGCGCCCATATCTGCGCCCTTACCTTGCTGCATCAACACCAACACAATAATTACCACTGCGGCTATTACGTGCACTGACCAAACTATGTTTTCCAACTTATAACTCCATAATAGTTAATTCTGCGCTGCTTCACATATTGCAACAAAATCTTCAGCGATCAGCGACGCACCACCTATTAGACCACCATCTATGTCTTTCATAGCAAATAACTCATCTGCATTATTTGCCTTTACACTACCCCCATAAATTATGGTGATTTCTGATGCTATCTTTTTATTATAATCCGCTATACTTTTACGTATAAATTCATGCACCTCTTGCGCCTGTTGAGGAGTAGCCGTCTTACCCGTGCCAATAGCCCAAACAGGCTCGTATGCGACAACTGATTTCATTAATGATTCAGCACCAGCTGTTTCAACAATCGCATTTAACTGCTCACCTACCACCTGCTCCGTAATCTGAGCTTCTCTTTGCTCTAGTGTCTCACCTATACATAATATCGGAATGAGTCCCGCCCTTTGAGCCGCGAGATATTTAAGCGCTACGGTTTGACTACTTTCGCCATAAATTACCCTTCTTTCGGAATGACCAACAATGACATACTTACATCCAAAATCACTTAGCATTTCTGTCGACACTTCACCCGTATACGCACCTTTATCATGCTCGCTAACAGTCTGCGCACCCCACTTTACGTGTGTATTTCTAAGCAAATCTTGTACTGCTGACAAATAAGGAAATGGAACACATACTGCTATCTCACTTTGACGCATATTAGCTGTATTTTTTAATACTGCTTCTAGCAATTCCTGGTTATGCGCCAAATTGCCATGCATTTTCCAGTTACCAGCTACAAACTTCTTACGCATTTTTCCGAACCTTATTTATCAAAAGAGGCGATGCTACCTGTGATTAGACGACACGTCAATCTTAAGTCTGACACCCTATTTCACCCTCAAATACATTAGTATTAATATACAGCAGCCTACAAAATAGTTCCGTCAATTTTTTTATTTCTCGTGCGGCAATTATTTAACAGATCAGACGTGGAATTACGCATAAACCCACCTAATTTACTAACTGCTAGCCAAATCGACCTGTAATATAATCCTCTGTTTGTTTATTTTTTGGTTTAATAAATATTGTGTCTGTTACACCAAATTCAATTAACTCACCAAGATACATATAGGCCGTATAATCAGAAACACGGGCAGCTTGTTGCATATTATGCGTAACAATGAGTATTGTCACCTTACTCTTAAGATCAGCTATCAGCTCTTCTATGCTAGCTGTCGCAATAGGATCAAGCGCAGATGTCGGCTCATCAAACAAAAGTATTTCAGGGTCTGTAGCCAACGCTCTTGCAATACACAATCTCTGCTGCTGCCCACCTGACAAATTAAATGCCAACTCATGAATACGGTCTTTGACCTCATCCCACAATGCTGCATTACGTAGTGCGCTTTCCACTTTTTCATCTATAATAGACCGTTTTTTTATTCCACGAACTCTTAGCCCATAAGCCACATTCTCATAGATTGATTTAGGGAATGGATTAGGTTTTTGAAACACCATACTAATCCTCATCCGCACTTCTATCGGATCTACATATTCAGACAAGATATTAACGTCATCTGGATACAATATAATGTCGCCATCATAGCGATTACCTGGATACAAATCATGCATGCGATTAAAACATCGCAGAAATGTCGATTTACCACAACCTGAAGGTCCAATTAGCGCTGTGATTTGCTTATCATGCAACACCATATTAATATTCTGCAGCGCATTAAATTCACCGTAATGAAAACATAAGTTTTTTACTTCCGATTTATATTGTATTGAATCTAAATTTAGCTCAGGTTTATTTTGCATGATTCCTACCACTTAATTTTTTTACGCATTCGATAGCGCAGATAGATAGCTAAGCCATTCATAGCAAGTGTCATCACAACGAGCACTAAACCAGCCGCCGCCGCGTTAAATTGAAACTCCTCCTCGGGACGTGATACCCAATTAAACATTTGTATAGGCATCACAGTAAACGGTGCCATAAGCCACTCAAACGATAGAAAGGGAAACTCCTCCTTGACTGGAGATGGCGGCAGAAACGCTATAAACGTTAACGCTCCGATTGTAATAATTGGGGCCGTTTCCCCAATAGCCCTGGCTAAACCAATGATCACACCAGTTAAGATTCCTGGCGCTGAGTATGGAAGTATATGGTCATATACTGTTTGCCACTTTGTCGCCCCGAGTGCATATGAGCCTTCGCGTATGGTAACAGGGATTGATCTAATTGCTTCACGTGTCGCAACAATCACAACTGGAAGAATAAGCAACGCTAAGGCCAACCCAGCTGCCAAAATACTTTGACCAAGGCTTAATTGGTACACAAACAGGCCTAAAGCTAACAAACCATAAATAATTGAAGGTACACCAGCAAGATTTGTAACATTAATTTCTATTATTTCAGTGAGGAAATTTTTAGGTGCATATTCTTCCAAATAAACCCCAGCACCAATACCTAGCGGCACAGCAGAAAGTGCCGTCACGATCATCACAAGCGTAGTTCCTACCCAGGCAGATAATATACCAGCTGCTTCTGGGTGGCGAGATGGATATGATGTAAAAAACTCCCAAGACAACCGAGGCATTCCATCTATCAGCATATGAGAAAATAGCGCAATAAATGTTAAGACAGCAATCATCAGGGATATAACACCTGCCACTAGAAACATCATATCCCATCGCTTGTGGCGTGCAATAATTGCCCTAATATCTTCCAACTGTTTATCAGGTTGCATTATTTCGAACCTTTTTCTGAAAAACCAATATGCTCTATTAACGTCATATTAATATCTGATTTATGCTTGATAAAGCTGACTAATAACTCACTATACTTAATATATTTCACGATAACGTTTACGTAGAATATGGCCAATGATATTAAATGCGAGTGTAATTAATAATAATGTTAAGCCAGCCGCAAAAATGGTTTGATAACCGATGCTACCATGCGGCAGATCACCCAGACTTACCTGAACGATATAAGCGGTAATTGTAGCTGCTGGTTCTGCAGGGTTCCATGTAAGGTTAGGCTGCATTCCTGCAGCAATCGCAACCACCATGGTTTCACCAACAGCCCGGGATATACCTAATATATATGCAGCAGCTATTCCTGAAAAAGCTGCGGGCATTACTACTCTTATAGCTGTTTGAAAACGTGTAGCTCCCATAGCATAGGATCCCTCCCGCAGGTTCATAGGTACCGCACGCATCGCGTCCTCCGTCATTGAACTGACATAAGGAATGATCATTATGCCCATAACCAATCCGGCGGATAGCAGGTTAAATCCCGGCAGCTCAGGAAAAAACACTTGCAATAAGGGCGTTACAAATAATAATGCGAAGTAGCCGTAAACGATGGTCGGAACGCCACCCAATAGCTCTAGAAATGGCTTGGCAATTTCACGCACGGCAAAAGGAGCAAACTCAGACAGGTAGATTGCAATAATCGTACCGAGTGGAAGCGCTACTGTAAGCGCCACCATTGAACTGACCACTGTACCAGAAACCAAAGGAAGTATTCCATAATGAGCATTATCAAATAATGGCGTCCATTCTGTATCTGTCAAAAAATCCCAAATAGACACATGCTGAAAAAAAACGTAGGACTCTTTAACCAACATAATAACAATTGCAAGCATTATCAAAACTGAACATAAAGCAGCCATAAACAAGAGCATTTCAATAAAGCGCTCATGCATATGACGTCGAAAGCTAAAAGCTAGTCTTCCTGGGTGCTTAGATTCTTTTCGTGACTTCACTGCCACAGATGAAACCTTCCTTTTACTCGATTAAAAAGATACTTACCAAAAGTGCCAAGAGATTCAAACGCAGTCAAAGACACTATTTTATTCAATAACAACAGATTAGTTTGGTTTTTTATTTTACCAATTCTAGAGATAGATGCACTTCTAGAATTGGTAAAATATAAGAGCTAGCGATACAATTTACAACAACACATCAGTATTAATAATCGTCGTCGTCATCCCAGTCGTCGTCGTCATCGTCCCATTCATCTGGTTTCAATACCAACTCACCTGAAGCAAGACTCGCATCAAGGTCAGTCATTGGGGCTTCTTCATGCACTAAGTTTTGGTGAC
>JAJFJG010000174.1 GCA_021774265.1 Nitrosomonas sp. | reverse complement strand
TGCACAGATTATTACCCGCTACTCAAACTTAACAGACGTTACCTGGAATAATCAAAGTAGAGAAATTCTAAATAACCGGATTGTTCCTTAATCATCGCTGTTTTAACTGTCTTTCCTGCAACCTATTTATTAGGTTGCAGGGTTAATTTTGGAGGTATTAGCCAGGTAGTGACAATACAGAAATGAGGTTAGTATGATTCAGAGAACAACGAAACGACGGACAAAAGCACTTTATACTTTTATTTTCTCTAACGCTCTATACGAGCTGTTGCTACAGCACGGAAGACGGAAGTGTCTTTAGAAACAGATAACTGTATGCGCGATAGGGGTGGAAGTATGGTGCATTTGAGTACTTATCAGCCGAATATGATCCAGAAGCTGAATATTGCACGGAGACTCCAAAAGAAGGTGAAACCATAAGTGAAACGATAGCATCTTTACGTTCCGTCACCCATTATGATGGAATTATCATGGGTGAATTCAATCTCGATCAAGGGGAATATACTGTATTTATTGCGGGAGAGAGGGGTGCCTTCTTAACATTATGAATACCCTTTGTGAGTAAAAATGATCAATTATAGCGATGAACTTCATACCGCTGCGCTATCAATATTAGCGCTATTACTACTCGCTTTACTCACAAATAAATATTTAGAATGGCGGCGCGTTCAACATTAAAATTTATTATTGCATTATTAACCTTACCTTCACGCCAACTGTTTAATGATTGCAAGCGTTTGGGCCAATTGTTTAACGCCTACTCAATATTTTACTCGTCATTAAATAAATGAATAGAAAACAAATATCACTTTAATAAATATTAATTAGGGCAGCCTCTTGTTAATTAGCACCTGAAATCTTTGTTTCAATATGATCCAGCAACTGAGCGCAAATATTGATGCTAAATTGCGCGTCTAGCTCTTGTACACAAGTCGGGCTGGTTACATTAATCTCAGTTAAATAATCTCCGATAACATCGATACCAACAAACACTAAGCCTTTTTCTTTAAGTATTGGTCCTACTTGCTGCGCGATCCATTGATCACGATCACTTAATGATTGCCCTTTTGCAGTGCCGCCTGCTGCAATATTGCCGCGTGTTTCGCCTTGTGCAGGAATTCGTGCGAGCGCATAGGGAATCACTTCCCCGTTGACGATTAAGATGCGTTTGTCACCGTCTTTAATTTCCGGTAGATAACGCTGTGCCATTACCTGTTGCGTACCGTATGCGCTAATGGTTTCTATGATGACACTAAGGTTCGGGTCATTTCGGCGCAGATGAAAAACTGATGCGCCGCCCATACCGTCCAGCGGTTTTAAGATAATTTCTTGCTGTTCATTCAGAAAGTCACGAATCAGATCCGCTTTGCATGTCACTAGTGTTTCTGTGCAGCATTGAGGAAACCAAGCAGTAAACAGCTTTTCATTGGCATCACGCAAAGATTGTGGTTTGTTGACCACATAAACACCGGCTTGTTCAGCTTGTTCTAAAATGTGTGTCGCATAAATATACGCCTGGTCTACAGGCGGTTCCTTGCGCATAATAATGCAATCAAGTTCGGCTAATGGAATCTTTTGTTCACGAACTATTGAATACCAACTGATCGGATTGCGTTGGGCTGAAACAATCTGCGTTTGGGCGTGTGCAACACCATTAAGCAGAAATAGATCATCTAATTGTATATAGTGAATCTCCCAAAGCCGAGCTTGCGCTTCAAGCATCATGGCAAAGCCAGTGTCTTTGTTAATATTGATGTGGTCAAGTGAATCCATAACCATGCCAAGTTTAATTGTCACAATAAGTGTCCATTCAAAATTAAGCTAATGAGTAATTCTTAAATCTAAAAGTATTTAGTCTTTAATTCCAATGCCTTTATGCAACAAAACAAGACTAAAGATGGTTAAAAAAAGAGTAAAGCCGCCAGTCATTAGAAAAGCAATCTCTATTTTGATATCTGTCACACCAATTAGCCCATATCTAAAAGCGTTAATCATATACAAAATGGGGTTTGCTAATGAAAGCTGTTGCCATAATTCAGGCAGCATAGTAATCGAATAGAAAATACCCCCTAAATAGGTTAATGGCGTTAATACAAAATTAGGGATGGTGGAAATGTCATCGAAACTATTGGCAAATATTGCATTAACAAACCCAGCCAATGAAAATAAAGTCGCGGTTAAAATATAGATGGTTAGCGTGACACCCCAATGATGGACATTGATGTCTGTAAATAATAAGGAGGTCGCGGTAACAATGATACCAACGAGCATGCCTCTAGCAATGCCGCCACAGACATACCCTAATAAAATGACCCAATTTGCAATCGGTGCAACCAATAATTCTTCAATATTTCGCTGGAATTTTCTTAAATAAAATGAGGCGACAACATTCGCGTAGGCGTTACTAATGACCGACATCAAAATAACGCCGGGGACAATATAATCCATATAACTCACCCCATCGATATCGCCAAATCGTTCGCCAATCAAATGACCAAAAATCATAAAATACAGCGCCGTTGTCACTACCGATGGCAGTAATGTCTGAGGCCAAATTCTTATAAACCGACGGATTTCTTCAATGACGAGGGTGCGAAATGCAATAAAATTATTCACTCACCAGTCCCATAAACAATTGTTCCAAACGATTTGTCTTGTTTTTTAGACTTAATACATCGATATGATGCATGGATAACTGTTGGAAAAGACCGTTTAAGCTCTGCTCTTTATTAACCAAAGCACTTAAAGTCTTGCTTCCTATCAACTCAAGTTCATACCCTTCGATTTTGGGTAATGCTGAGATCGGCTGCGCCAAATCCAACACAAAATAATCTTTATTCACCTGTGCCAACAGTTCTGACATTCCCGATTGTTCAACAATCAAACCATTATTGATAATGGCGATATTCCTGCATAAGCTTTCAGCTTCTTCCAAATAATGCGTGGTCAAAATAATCGTCGTGCCTTGCTGATTCACTTGCGCCATCATTTCCCACAGAGAGCGGCGTATCTCGATATCAACCCCTGCTGTCGGCTCATCTAGAATCAATAACTGGGGTGAGTGAACCAACGCCCGAGCAATCATCACGCGTCTTTTCATACCGCCAGATAATCGTCGAGAAACCATATCTCGCTGATCCCATAGAAACATTTGTTTTAAACACTTCTCTGTACTTGCAATGGCTAGATGTCGTGGAATGCCATAATAACCAGCTTGGTTTAATACGATATTTTGAACCGTCTCAAACTGATTGAAATTCATTTCCTGAGGCACTAAACCAATACAGCTTTTTACCTTAGCGCTATGCGTGTCGATGTCATGACCAAAAACATGAACTGACCCACTCGTTTTATTGACTAAAGAGCTAATAATGCCGATGGCTGTAGACTTACCTGCACCATTTGGGCCTAATAACGCAAAGAAGTCACCTTGCTGAATGTCGAGATCAATGCCTCTTAACGCGGTAAAGCCATTACGGTATGTTTTTGTTAAATTTCGTAGTGATAATGCGTTCATGCTCAGACTCAATAGTAGGTGGTTTATTTTTGAGAAAAATACTGCAATAAAAATTGATCAAAAGAGACTTTATCAGCCTGTTCAATTTCTTTTTGTTTGTCATGAGAGTTCTTTGCTAATTCCTTAAAGTGCTGCTGTGTCGAAGTTTTCACTTTTTTTCGTTTGTGAAAAAGCTGGTGTTTTGTTGAGATGTTCAAGCCAAAACTTGAAAATGATTGATTTTCCTTTTCCATTTCAGCAATAATCCGTGCGGATGGTGTTAAATTCGTATCTGTTACGAGAGCGAATTGTTGGTGCAATGCGGTGGTGTATGGCTTGTCAACCGTTTTTTGATCAAGGACATCGCAAAGGGGTTGCATAGATTGCAATATTTGCAATGCCCAGTCAGTTAAAGGTATTGATTGTCCATTATTGTCTAGTTCTAAGCCGGGCCGCCTTCCCTGATAGGCAACTGTTCGTTGGTTCTCGGCATTCACTTGTTGTTCTTGTCCAGTATGCAAGGGGCTTTCTTGCATTAAACAGTTCAGTAGAAAGGCTTCTAAAAATCGCCCGCTTTGTTCATCAATCCCAACTGGATTAAATGGGTTTAGATCCAATGAGCGGACCTCAATGTATTGAACCCCACGACGTTTTAATGCCAGGGTTGGTTTCTCGCCAGAATGAGGAGGTTGCTTAGGACGAATAGTATTGTAAAACTCGTTCTCAATTTGCAAGATATTGGTGTTTAATTGAAGATATTCATTGCCTTCTTTTAAGCCGATAGCTTGGTATGCGGGGTAAGGTGTTTCTATTGCGACACCCAAACAACTAACATAACGCTCTACCGAGTTGTAATCAATATTAAGCTCTGCCTGATTTTCGCTTTGATAGCCCACATCGCTCATGCGTAATGAAGTCGCATAAGGGCTATATAGCGTATGATAATCAAATTCATCAAATGGTTTTGTTAGATGAGGGCGATCTTTAAAGTATTGTTTGCAGATGGCTGGTGATGCGCCAAATAAATAAAGTAGCAT
This sequence comes from Nitrosomonas sp., assembly GCA_021774265.1. Classification (GTDB taxonomy): domain Bacteria; phylum Pseudomonadota; class Gammaproteobacteria; order Burkholderiales; family Nitrosomonadaceae; genus Nitrosomonas. The sequence continues at coordinate 3,203 of JAJFJG010000174.1, read as the reverse complement.
CCATCCCTGGCGTTGGAAATTTCGGATTAAACCAAAATAAGCATCTGAAATAAAACCTTGTAGATTCTTATCGGTTTTGCTTTGCTTCTGCAAGATTGGCCAAAGACTCTCAGGGATGGAATAATTAAAATGTATTCCTGCAATCGTTTGCATTGATCGACCATAACGATGCCATAAACCACGACGATAAACGTGCTTCATTTGACCAACGTTGGATGAGCCATATTCAGCAATTCGGATGCTTTCATCCCCATTAATACCGCAAGGCATACTGGAGGCTAGCAACATGTCATTATCTAAATGATCATAAACAAACTGATGTATTTCTTCTAGGAACGCTAATGTTTCCTTAATGTCTGTAAATGGTGGAGTGATGAACTCTAGCAAGGCTTCTGAATAATCAGTGGTGATATGCGGATGCGTTAACGCCGCGCCTAATGCAGCTGGATGATTAGTTTGGGCGATTGATCCTTGCTGCGAGATACGTAGACTTTCTTTTTCAATTCCTTTCAAGCCATTGATTAAATGTGTCTGACAATGATTGTCGACCAAATATTGTAGTCTTTCGGTATATTGCTGCGTTTGTATATTCATGTTTTATATGATACTTGTTTGCTTTATTAATATGAGGCTATGAATGATTGTCAGAATATAACGAAATAAAAATAAATAGATTATATCTCTTGTTAATAATATGTCGTGATGGAGCTTTTAGTTAGGTTAAGCACTGAACTTTAATCATTTAGATTTGAATTTATCGATTGCATTTGATACATTAATAACGGAAAAAATGTGTCAAAAGCAGCTGAAAAGCTTTTTGTAGGCCAATCAACAATGGACCATTCCCTCAATCGTTTAAGACAAACATTAGATGACCCCATTCTGGTTATAACCACGAAGGGGATGTCAACGACAACAAGTACTGAAGCGTTAATTATACCGATACGCAAAGCACTGCTGGAAATTGAATCAACGGCTTCAAATAGACCAGAAACAGTGCAACATCAATTTGCGATTGTAGCCACATATTACAATGAATTTATTTTGCTGCCTTCGCTCATCAAGAAATTTCGTGAACTTGCGTAAGCATCAATATTCTCGTCAGACAAACAGACGAATATTTACCTGAATAAGCTCTAGAGAATGGGTTTATTAATCTGGCTCTTGGTTTTGATGTGTATGTATGGAAACATCTTCAAGGATTTACCAACAAATGTTATTTGATGATGTGTTTGTTTCCATTGTCAGGAAAGATCATCCGTCTATTAGTGACATGCTATCTTCGGAGCAATATATCGCGTGTGATCATGGTTTAATTTCACCATGAGAAGAAAGCTTTGGAATTATTGATGAGTGGTTAGAACAAAATAGTTTAAGCCGCAAAGTCGCGCACATCGTGCCTCACTTCTCACTTACGCAATTAATCATTGCACAAGCCAATATGGCATTGATCCTTTCTTATCAATAATTGCCTGATCAATTTAGTTTTAATAAAAATCAATGTTTAACTATTGAAAGATAAGTTTAATCTATTAAAATTCAATCGGTTATTCAGAATAAATCAACGGATCCTTAGTTTTTTAAGCTACACTAACTTTCGATTCTTTAGAAAATCGGTAACCAGTTCCACGGACTGTTTGTACTAGCCCATCTTTACCCACATTCTCAAGTGCTTTACGTAATCTACGGATGTGTACATCCACAGTGCGGTCTTCAATGAACACATGATCACCCCATACACGGTCAAGAAGCTGGGCGCGTGTATGCACTCGCTCTTTATGTGCCATCAAATAATGTAACAAACGAAATTCTGTTGGCCCCAGCGTTAGTTCGGCAGATTCTAATTTTTTATTGTCCGTGACTAAGGATACTCGGTGGGTAGTTGGATCAAGTTCTAATCCATCAACCTCGAGAATTTCTTCTGATAACTCAGGTAGACGCCGACGCAATACAGCTTTGATGCGAGCAATGAGTTCACGCGGAGAAAATGGTTTTGTGATGTAGTCATCCGCACCAGCATCTAGCCCAAGAATTTTTTCATTTTCTTCCACTTTAGCGGTTAGCATGATGATAGGGATTGATTTTGTACGTTGCTCTTGTCGTAAGATGCGTGCAAATTCAACACCACTCATTTGCGGTAACATCCAATCCAGTAGCACAAGGTCGGGTAGCACATTGTTAACCATTTCCATAGCCTGCTCAGCATCGTCAGCACATAAAACCATATGGCCGTTTCTTTTTAAATTAAATGAAATCAGCTCTTGTATGGCAGGTTCATCTTCAACAACTAATATAGTTACAGACATCACATCTCCACTTAACAAAACAAAATAAACTTGCAAGACATTGAAATGTTATAGAAGTTTTATGTCATTTTTATGACAGTAATATTTATCACTTACATTTTGTTGCGAAATGACGTACTCGCGTGCCCATTGATAAGCATTACATATAATTTATGTTAATTAACACTAATGTCATTAAAGCTTAATCTAGTTGCCATTAGTTTGTCATATTGTATCGGTATCTTTCAGTTTTGAATCTGAGAAAAATAATTTTGTGACTTACTATTAGGGGAAACCATGCATAAGAAATTTAGAAATAGTTATGATTTAAATGAATTTATAATGCTAGTTATATTGTTGACGTTACTTTATACATTTTCATTAACCGTGATTTTCTTTCCAGCAATAAGTTTTGCAAATGATGACACCAGAACGAATAAAAATTTTGGTATAAAGATGGAAAGATTATTGCATATACAATCACACCAATATTTTGGTATTAGAAAACCATTAACAGCATCAGCTCCTGAAACTTCTGGCGCATACAGAACAGAATCTCAATTGGCTTCTGACCAAGTGTTACTCGCAAGGGGATTAAAAGCTGAATATGTCACACGTAGTGCAGGCAATAAAACAGATATGATTGTTCCGTGGCCTGAACATGAATCAACACATCTTATTACTTGCGTTGAAGGTAGTCGCGAAGATATTGGTCTGGGCAAAATGAATCCTTCCGTACAACGTATCGACCTAAGAACAGGTAATGTTGAAACCATTTTAAGAGGCATGAGCCGTTGCGATGGTATTCGTTCAACCGCATGGAATACCATACTGGCTACTGAAGAAGCTGATGATGGCAAGGCTTATGAAATTGCAGAGCCATTATTTACCACAGAGAATATGGTTGTTAGTCGAGAT
>JAJFJG010000173.1 GCA_021774265.1 Nitrosomonas sp. | reverse complement strand
ATGCGTCATCAAAGACCATCGCAAAATACGCAACGATCATACCTTCAGCTATGGCAACAAGTTCTACTTAATTGATTCACCGCTTAAGCATTCGATTGCTAACCAAAAGATAGAAATCAGAAATACCAGCAAGAAAGGTTTCACGGCGCACTTCGCGGGGCGCAAACTCGCAGTAACTGAAGTCACTGAGCCTAGCAAACTGGTGGCAGAAGACTTAGAGGTTCAAAAGAAATTAGAAGTGCTGGCCTTGGTTGAAAAACTGGGTAACGTCTCTAAGGCTTCGCGTCAAAGTGGTGTATCGCGTGACACTATTTACCGTCACTTAAAACTGGTTAAGCAAGGTGGTGCTGATGCACTAAAGCGGCAAGAAACACCAAATTTACGGCATAAAAACTGTGTGGATATGGCAATTGAGAAAGCGGTTGTCCGGTTCTCAATAGAGTATCCGCACCTTGGATAGCAGAAAGTGGCACTGAAGATGACGGAGGCTCTCGGAGTTGATGTAAGTACTGGCGGTGTACGTAGTATGTGGCTAAGAAATAATATGAATACCACTGCACTGAGAGTTGAAAGGTCACAGGCCTTGCAAGAATCGGCGTAAAATATAGCCACTTTAGCAACTGGCTTAAATGCTCATTAACGACAATAATGTTGTGGTATGAGGCACGACTTGTTAAAGTGATTATGACAAAGTCGCTCGGTAATGAAGTAAATCGACGCTGATGTTTTTTAACGAGGCGAGAATTGAAGCTGCCTGATCTATTGATCTATCACTCGGGGTATCCAGTTCAAACTGACCAGATACTGTTTGTAGCGTCTTGCTGCCGTAACCGTTCCGGCTATTGTGAGCTTCGCTCATGCTTGGAAAAACCAAGATGTTCGTCAAGCCCAGCATTTAACGCCGCTTCAACCGTGATCTTGGTCAGCATTTGACGGTAAGTCGTTGAGGTCATTTTCCGTCTTGATGCTCTTAGCCGCTAATTGGGCTATCGCATGGAGTTTTTCGTTTTTCATTGTCTGTCTATCCTTATCCATGTTTCCGGTTAATAACAGACAGTTACACAGAATTATTTACAGGCTCTCACAAGTTGGTGCCCCATTACCGCGCGCGGTTGCTGCGCTTGCCAAGGGAGCAGTCATTGTCTGTGTACTGCGCCTTATAACGAAACATCTTGCGAACACTATATCCTAAAGTATCAAGTTGAGGAAATATTAGTAAGTGTATTTAGTGCGGACACGATAAGTTAGCGATATTTTATGTTTACCTGGAATGGATATTGTCCATTCAGCGGTATTAGAGGATGTTTTTTGATGCGGGTGTGATTGTGCTAGTATTTTCCAGTCACCGGGGATCGGTTCAACTACCGTGATGGTAACAGCAGTGTCTTTGGTGTTTTTTAGTGTGATTTTATGGGCGGTCTCAAATACTTTGGTATTCTTAGTTTTGCCATGTAGTTTTTTGTAATCAGTTTGTTTTTTATTGGCAGTTAAATCAAATGCGTTGCCTAATTTTAGACGAATGTGTTTGTTCTTTGGCGTGTGATCAATTTGATTTTCACCAATAAACTGTGCATTACCCTGTTTATCCTTTTTATAGACTCGAATTATTCCCTTGGGTAGTGGGATACCTAAACCTTCGCCTTTGTTTTGAAACTCTATGAATACACCGATTTTTGATGGCTTACTTAAAATACCATGTGGTTCAGTGAAATAATGAGCTGAGCCTTGCAATAAAAACTCTTTTTCAATGGGAATATTGGTGGTAGACATCAATGCAACTTGTTTTGTTTGGTTTTCGGCTAAAGTGGTGGGGTGTTGTAAGGTATAAAGATGGTACTCGAACAATGCTTCTTCAATCATGGCTGGCGCATTGGCCATCTCCGCAGACATAGCTAGGTTGCGGCGCACTCCAGCTTCTGGTTGATGAACTCGGTTTACATCGCCTGCAACAAGTTGTAATTTAGCTTCTGGAAAAGTTGTACCACTTTGGTTGGTTAATGTAACCAATCCATTTAGGTCAATGTGGCTATCGGCTGCATTGAGTTCTGCAACATAATCTGCTTGCCATGATAACCCCGTAGTCAAATAGGAAAGTTCTAACTTCTGGTTTCCGGTCATAGCATTTTGAAAAGTGGTAACCAATGTAGGTTTGTCACGTAAGTTATTAGGTACATCAGGGAAGGCTAGTCGACCCGGAATACCTGTCTCTATTCGATCATCAAATTTGAGAACGATACCACCATTAGTTGCAAGTACTATTGCTTTTTCTTTGGTTTCTTGGTCACTACCTGGGTGGGTGCGGATGACTGAGATTTTTCTATTGGTATATTTTTCTAGTAATTTTTTTGGTGTTAGCAGATCAAAGTCAAAATTTTGCTCTTGTAAATGAAAGCCGGTGGGGCTAGTTATATTTCGTAATAATGCTGTTTCTGATTGAATCTTGGCGGAGACTTCACGCCAAGCTAATTTATTAAGGTTGCTATCGAGCCTAATGTTTCTTGTGTCTTTTATCAAGGCAAGATTGTTATTGTATATTGTCACCGCCATATCGATTTGATCTTGAGAGGTCGTGGTTTTCTCAGCTAAAAGTGTGGCATAACCATTAGTAGAAATGATTACTAAGCAGAGTATTATAATTTTTTTCAACATTTCGGTTTCTCCAATTTAGACTTGGTTCTTCCTTTTTTTGACATCTCTTGATGTATTATGCCTTCGCTGGTGCGGGCTTGTTTTGCAGCTGCAATTTCTGCTCTTATTCTTGAGGCAGCCGCAACAGTGGCTTCTTTGTCCAGTTTAGTGCGTTCTTGCGCTGCTTCTTTAGCCATTGTCTCAACGGCTTCGCGTTCAGCTGCTTGTTCAATTGCAATCTTATCGCTAATAATGCGTTTTCGGGTGGCTTCTAAAGCAGCGGCTTCAGCTTTGGCTTTAGCAATCGCTGATTCGGCGGCTTCTTCTTCAGTTTTCAGGCGTGCTTTAGCATCAGCAGCGGCTGCGATTTTTTCTTGCACTTTTATCATTGCCAGTTTTGTTGTTTTTTGTTCGGCTTCAAGTCGTTCTGTTACTTCTTTCTTCGACTGAGTGATTGCTGTAATACGTATTTGCGCATCTTCTAGTAAACGTGTTTCTATCTCAGCTAATGCCTCTGCTTCAGTCGTAGATAGAGTGTCTGCTTCAGCCCGTAAAGTTGCAATTTCTTGAGCTTTAGTCTCAGATTTAGTTTTTTTATCTGCAGCTTCTTTGGCGATGGTTTCAGCTACAACACGTGAACGAGATTTATCAATTGCTGTTTTCTCAGCTTCAATGCGAGCCTGAATGATTTTTGTTTCCTCGACATTTACATTCGTCTTTTCTTGAGTTATTACTATTTCTTGGCGTTCGGCTTGGATGCGAGCTTCTTCAGCGGCAGCTACCTCAGTCTGGGCTTTAAGGCGTTCTTCTTGACGAAACTTGGCTTCTTCAAGTAAGCGTGATTTCTCTTCAACTTTGGACTTGGCAAGCTCAGCTGCAGCTTTATCAATCTCGCCAATGGATTGTGCGAGTGATGTCGCTTCTTGTTCAGCGATAATAAGAGCGTGAGCCGCCGCCGTGGCTTCAACATCTGCGGCAGCACGTTTTTCGGCCGTATTTGCAGCTAAGGTTTCTGCCTCGATTCTTGCTTGTGCTACTTTGGTGGCAATTATCTCTGCTTGTTCTTTCCTTTCTTCGGCCTCTAGTGCTTCAATTTCAGTTTCTAAGCGAACGCGTGCTTGCTCTAAAATTTGTGATGCAATTCGGTTACGTTTTTCTATGGCTTCCAAAGCTTGTTTTTCGGTTTCAGCTGTAGCATTGGCCAATGCTAATTCTTTCTCATTTTCTTGAATCTTGGCATAGGCTATTGCAGCTGCAGCGGTTTCGGCTTCGGTAATGGCAAGAGAAAGTTGGCGGGCTTCTTCTTCTACTTTGCTTCTGGCAAGTGCCGCTTCAGTAGCAGCTTTTTCTGCTAATACGGCTGCGTTTGCTTTGTCTAGTGCTTGAGCTTCCTGATCGGCACGAATATGAGCTTTTTTAATAATGGCCGCGTCAGCTAGTATCTTTGCCTGTAGCATCATGTTAATTTCTTTCTCAGCTTTAATGCTTTCATCAGTTAATTGTTTTGCTTTAATTTCTAGTTCTTTGTGGTAAACGGCTTCTTTAGCGGCCATTTCTTCTGCCTTAGCTTTGGCTCTAGCTGCCTCGGTTGCAGCTGTTTCTGCTTTGGTTTTTTCTTCTGCCATTGATCGTGCATTAGCTTCAGCTCGGGCGCGGGCTTCTGCAGCAACACGAGCTTTAGCATCTGCTTCGATACGACGTTTTGCTTCCTTGATGGCTTGATCCTCAGCATCCAGACGTTCACGACGAGTCTTTTCACTTTGTAAGTTAATTTCAGCAGCTGTGTCGATTTCTGATTGCGATAAAAATTCGTCGTATGTGTCGTTAGCTGGATCCGTTGCTATGTCGGATGCAATCATAACTTTTGCCTTTTCACGTTCGAGTTTCCTTGTTTCCTGTGATGGACTTAAAATTGATTTTATTAATTTAGACTTAAATGTCATGATTTACTTGCGTTAACGGTTTAAAGTGCCGAAATTTTGCATAAAGGTTTGAGTCGTTTTTTATTTCCAAAATGATAATTTAGCGTGAAATATATTTTGAAAACAAGATCAGTCAAGTTTTAATCTTAAGGCTTGCTAATTTTCAAGCCTATCAGCATCATTTAGAGACGCTGTTTAAATATTATTTGGACGTACAGAATGTTACTTTAACAGTTCTTAAAAATTATCCTGGGAAGAAAAAGCAGGGGATTGTTGCCTGTTTAAGTGTTTGGTAACGTTGTTAAATATTGTTTTATGGGAAAATAATATCTGGGAGATGGGTGATTTCCATCATCATGTTGAAGCCGTCATAAATCATTCGTTCAAGAACCGGAACAAAATAGGGTACAGCGAGCGCTAGAACTAGCCACCCGACAGCCAATGCAAGTGGGAAGCCTACCGCAAAAATATTCAATTGTGGTGCGGCACGTGACAATACGCCCAATGTAATATTAGTGATTAATAATGCGGCTAATACGGGTAGCGATAATTGCAGTCCTGATAGAAAAATTTCTTGTCCCCAGTGGGCAATATGACTGAATGATATTGCTGACAATCCGGTGGTTCCAATCGGAAGTGTCGTAAAACTTTGCGTAATCAGTGCGATCATAATCAGATGACCATCTATCGCAAGAAAGGAGAGACTTGCGATAAGCCCCAGAAAACGACCAATAAGTGGAATTTGACTAGTACTTTGTGGGTCGACTATGGTAGCGAAACCTAAACCCATTTGTAAACCAATTATTTCGCCTGCTGCTTCAACGGCAACAAAAATAATTCGCATGGTAAAGCCTATCGCACCACCAATCATGACTTGTTGAGCTAGTATCAATAAACCTTCGCCTGAACCCGGGTCAACTTGAGGTAAAGAATCTAAAGAGGGAGCAACCAAAATGGTGATGAGTACAGCTAAACCAAGCTTTGTGCGAACCGGGAGGCTGGGATTCCCAAGAATTGGTGCGCTCGCAATTAATGCTAGTATTCTACTAAGCGGCCATATAATTGCCGTCATTAGCGTATACAGTTCTGCGGTAGTTATACTAATCATTCGAGGTATCGAATGTGTTTAACTAACAGCAAGCCAGGGAATGCTGGTAAACATACGGTGCATGTAATCAATCATCACGCTAAGCATCCATGGTCCAGCAAAAACCATTACAATAAACATCGCCAATAATTTTGGAATAAATGATAAGGTCATTTCATTGATCTGAGTTGCTGCTTGGAAGATGCTAACGATCAAGCCCGTGACCAGTGCAGTTAATAGTAAAGGTGCGGATACCATAAAAGTTACTTCTAACGCTTGACGTCCGATGGTCATTGCACTATCTGGAGTCATTATTTAGGTTCTCCATTAGGTAAAGAAACTTTGTGTCAGTGAGCCAATCAATAAATGCCATCCATCAACCAGCACAAAAAGCATAATCTTAAAAGGTAGAGAAATAATCATCGGTGACAGCATCATCATACCCATGGCCATTAAGATGCTTGCGACTACCATATCAATAATAAGGAACGGAATGAATACGATGAAGCCAATTTGAAAGGCTGTTTTCAGTTCGCTGGTGATATACGCTGGCACCAATATTTTCATGGGTACGTTGTCAATACTTTCAATGTCTTCGCTGTTTGATATTTGCACAAATAATGCTAAGTCGGTTTCGCGAGTCTGTCGTAGCATAAATTCTTTTAACGGAACGCTAGCCTTATCTCCGGCTTCCATGATGGAGATAGTGTCTTCTGAAAAAGGTAAATAAGCTTCCGTATACACGCGATCAATGACAGGAGCCATAATAAAAAATGAGAGAAATAATGCAATGCCTACAAGTATTTGGTTGGGTGGCGTTGATTGTGTTCCCAATGCCAGCCGTAACAGTGATAGAACGATGATGATACGTGTAAAGCTAGACATCATTAACACCATTGCCGGGAGAAATGTCATAGACGTTAATAGTAATAACGCCTGTATGCTAAGTGTATAGGTTGTTTCGCCGTCCCCAGCGGTCGTACTTGAGAATGCAGGGAAGCCTGTTTGTTGCGCAAACGCAGGTAAGGCAATGCATCCAGTGAGGATAAGTGCCACCAGTAATATGCTTTGCCACCGCAATGAGCACTTATTTTTCCGATAGCCTAAACGATAATTATTCATCTGCTTTCTTGATTGATTGGTCTAGTTGTCCAGGAAAATCATGAGTTGTTAATTCAGATAAATGATCGCTGGGTAAATTCACTGAAGATTCATTTAAACAATGTAAGATGCTTACGCGACCCGGCGCGACACCTAATACCAATCGAGTATTTTCAATTTCGACAAGGACAACGCGTTCACGCTGACCAACGCCAGTTGTTGCAATGACTTTGATGGGGCCTGATGATGTGGTTGTACCAATGCCAAATCGTTTGAGTATCCAAGCCAATCCACCGATGACAATTAATACTAAAAACAGGCTGGAAACTATTTGTAGCATGTTTTCAGTGGTAAAAATGGGGGCGGGTGGTGTGTAGCCTAGCTGGGATGTCTCAGCATAGACCCATAACGGTGTTGCCAGTGCAAATAGAAAAAGTGTGCGTATTAGCATCTGATTATTATTAGCGATTAAGCTTACGAATTCGTTCGCTTGGTGTGATGATGTCCGTTAGTCGAATCCCAAATTTTTCATTAACCACCACCACTTCACCTTGGGCGAGTAAACAGCCATTAACCAGTACGTCCATGGGTTCTCCTGCCATGCCATCAAGCTCCACAACTGAGCCTTGTGCTAACTGTAATAAGTTCTTAATGGGGAGTTTGGTGCGTCCTAATTCAACGGTGAGTTGGACAGGGATATCCATAATCATGTCAATATCATTGCGCGCACCGGTCAATACACCGTCTTTTGAGAATTGCTCAAACACAGGCGCCTGTGTTTCAGTGTCGCCATCACTTTCATTGGTTACTTTAGTTGGCGGCTCAGCCGACTCAGTGTCATTAGGTGTATCCACTGAACCACCTTCTTCCGTTGAAGCTTCTTGTTCGGCCATGGCAGCAGCCCAGTCATCCGTTTCTGTCACTTCTGTGTCTGTAGACTCTTCTGGCATGTTTTTCTCCATTTAATTATTAGCCTTCATTTTCTGTTTGAGAAATCATTTTGTTGACTCTCAATGCATACTGCCCATTGATGACGCCGTAACGACACTCCAATACTGGAATGCCATCCACTTCGGCGGTGATGGCTTCCGGAATATCCAATGGGATTACGTCACCTTCCTGCATATTAAGAATCTGATCCAACGTTACTTTTGTGTGACCAAGATTAGCTATTAATTCAACTTCTGCACTCTGAACTTGTTTTGATAGTAATCTGACCCAGCGTTTATCAACCTCCATATGGTCGCCTTGCAAGCTACTATAGAGTTTGTCGCGTATTGGTTCGATCATTGCATAGGGGATGCAGACATGAAATTCTCCACCGGTATCGCCTATTTCAAGTTCGAATGTAACTGTTACAACGACCTCATTAGGTGTTGCGATGGTAGCGAACTGTGGGTTCAATTCGGACCGTATGTATTCAAATTCTATTGGGTGCACCGATTTCCATGCCTTCTCATAGTCTTCAAATACTACATCTAGTAAGCGCTGGATTATCCGCTGCTCAGTCTGCGTGAAATCTCTACCCTCAATGCGGTTATGAAACCTGCCGTCGCCTCCAAATAGGTTGTCTACAATGAGAAAAATCAAACTTGGGTCAAAAACTAGCAAAGCTGTTCCACGCAGTGGATTCATGTGAATCATGTTAAGGTTCGTTGGAACGACTAAATTCCGTACAAATTCGCTGAATTTGATTACTTTGACTGGGCCAACCGAAATATCTACGGTTCTGCGCATGAAATTAAATAATCCAACACGAAACAGGCGCGAAAAACGTTCATTAATGATTTCGAATGTAGGCATTCGCCCACGTACAATCCGTTCCTGTGTCGCAAGGTTATAATCGCGAGGCTTAGTCGGGTCTATTTCTTCTTTTGCTTCATCTTCCTCGCCAGATGTGCCCTTGAGTAGCGCATCTACCTCTTCCTGAGAAAGAAAATCTTCAGCCATTAGGGATTATTGGATAACAAAAGAAGTGAACAGAACGCTAAGAATGTCGTCTTGCATTTTTTCTGAATCAAAGACTTGTTTAATTTCGTTGGTAATATCGGTGGTTAATCGTTGTTTACCAATGATTGTCGATATCTCTGTAGCCTCTTTGCTTGAGAGCAATAGCAGAATACGATTACGGATCTCTGGCATTTGGTTATCAATGGCTTCAACTACTTCGGTTTCATGTGCCTTTATGGTTAAGCCCACTTGTAGATAGGAGTTGCTTTCATCTGGTTGAAGGTTGACTGTGAAGATGTCTAGTTCAACAAACGTTGTCGCTTTCTTTTTAGGTTTTTTTGGCTTTTCTTCTTCATGTTCATCTATTTGACCTTGCATATAAAACCATGTGCCACCAATGCCAACACTAAGTGCCAGAATGACAATAAAGATAACCACTAACTTGCCTTTTTTGTTTGGTTTGCTTTTTTCTGTATCTTCAGCTTCCGACATGTTCTTCTCCTTCAACAAGGTGTTAATTATGTGAGATACAGTCGTAAGGTGATATGACAAATAGTAACTAAATTTATGGCTATTTCCAGATTCAATGTGCTGCGTTAAATTTCCGATTGTGTTACTGGTGTCTGTATAGTTCGTGACTGTTTTAAAATAACAAGAATAATAATGATATTCACATGATTTCTATGGATAATATTGCTTGCATGTATTTGCTTATGTCTCAAATAACAAGCTTTACTAAGCGAATGTATTTACAATGCCATTATGTCTATTAAGAAGGATTGAGGGCTGGGTTTTTCCCATTGACTCGTCGTTTTTCCCGGTTAAATGAGCGTTGTAACTATTGCCCGATGATTCTTTATTATTTTGCCTAGTGTCGGCTTGCTGTTGGAATGATTCTGCTCCAACAGAAGCTTCCCCGAGTGTGATGCCATTTTCTGCCATCATTTCTCTCAGTCTTGGTAGTGAAGCTTCAATTGCTTCTCTTACAGTTAGATGTGAGGAAGCAAATTGGACGGTTGCTTGATCGCTGTTAATATTTAAGATGACCTCGATGGGTCCTAGATGCGCTGGATTGAGTCGGATCTCAGCCACTTGTTGTTGTTGAGAGGATAACCATGCTACTTTTTGTGCGAGTTCTCCCCCCCATTTTGGTTGCCCAAATTGGGAGTTAATACCTAGACTCTGTGGCATAGACGTTGTTGATGAAGCAGAAGGTGTCGCAGAGGAAAGGTTGTTAATTCCACCTAGCTGTGTAAATTCAGATGATGTGAGTTTCATTGATTCGTCTGTGCTGGTTAAAATGGTGCTGTTGGGATCGGCTCTTGACGGCAAGTTTTGGTCAAAAGTGGCAGAATTTGCCGGGCTATATAGTTGTTGCCCATTACTTAAGTAGTTGTTGAAAGTGGGAGCGTGTCGTGAGGGACTTTGTTGTGTCGGTTGATCGGATGCCAACAATGAAGTATCTGTTGTTTGCCCTTGATTACTAGTAACGTGGCCAATTGACGCATTAACGGGGAGCGTGGGTGACATTATTGCAGCAAAAGGCGACATTGCTCCATTGTCAGGAGGTTCTTTTGTATTCGGTGCTTGTATGCCGCTATCTAATTCAGATTCTGGCTCAAATGAAATGTTTTTTTTGGGGATATTGTATTGAGTTAGTTTTGATGAGCTTTCTGGTGTTTGCGGCGGCGCTTTAACATTGCTTTGCTCTGCAGATGATTCTTCAGTAGGTGTGGCTTTATTGGCTGATTTATCGCTGATTTCTTTTGCCAATATTTTATTGAATTGTCCATTCTCGTGTAAATTATTTGTGGATATATCGTTATTAGCTGGCATTGTTGAATCACTAGGGCTCGTATTTACCTGAGGCGGAATAGTAAGATTTAGCATAGGGTTTTTTTGCGATATATAAATATTAAGATATTTAATATAAAGCAATTTGTGTGCCATATATTAAAAATATTTTTTACATGTTATGAGTGCTATTTATTTCTTGGGCATAAATTGATTGTGTGGTGAGATATTTGAAGCGAATTCATCTTGTTCTTTTTGCTCAGATTTTGTTTGTTTTTGAATTTTTATTTGATGATAGCGTTTTGATAAAGTGCAGTAAGACTTGAGTTTTCCTTGATGCATTCGAAATTCTGTGCTACCAACTTCTCTGTTGTTATTAGCGTTCTTAACGTTCTGGTATTGTTCAGCAATAGCCGTGTCAAGCTTTTTCATAAAAGCATTGAAATTTGACCAGTTGACCTGACTTACCCCATTCTTTGCTGAGTTTTGAAATTTTGATTGATAACTATGACGATATTCTTGAAGTAAGTGGAGTTTCTGCTCGGCTTGTTGTTGACGTGATGTCAACAGCCCAAGCTTCATTGCGGCATCATCACTTTGCTTCTGAGCATGATCGAGTAATATCTGTAATGAAGGTTTGATGGACATTATAAGATCGAAATTCGATTATTGGATATTGTCATTATTTTTAGTCGTAAATAATGACATTAGTTTTTTCAAGCTGTCGTCGTACCTTTCTTGTTGGAACATGTCTTGCTGGAGGAAAGAAGCAAGGCTTGGGTAGCGCTCGATTGCTTTATCAAGTTCTGGGTCGGTGCCCGCAACATAAGCACCAACACTGATTAAATCATGACTACGTTGGTAGCGGGAATATAGTCTTTTGAAAATTCGTGCAAATTCTGCTTGCTCCTTAGAAACCAAGTTTGGCATAACTCGGCTAATGGATGCTTCAATATCAATAGCAGGGAAATGCCCTGCTTCAGATAATTGCCTCGAAAGAACAATATGGCCGTCAAGAATTGCACGGGCATTATCTGCAATAGGGTCATTTTGGTCGTCACCTTCAGTAAGAACGGTATAGAAAGCGGTGATTGAGCCGCTGTCACTATTGCCATTTCCTGCACGTTCTACAAGCTGCGGAAGCTTAGCAAAAACAGAAGGGGGGTAACCTTTAGTTGCCGGCGGTTCACCAATGGCCAGTGCGATTTCTCGCTGTGCCATAGCAAAGCGAGTGAGTGAGTCCATAATTAGCAAGACATGTTTTCCAGTGTCGCGAAAATATTCAGCAATTGACGTGGCGTAAGCTGCACCTTGGAGTCGCAGCAAAGGTGACGTGTCAGCAGGTGCCGCTATAACAACTGATCGGGCTAGTCCTTCGGCGCCTAATATATTTTCAATAAATTCTTTAACTTCACGCCCGCGTTCACCAATTAATGCAACCACGATAACATCGGCGCTAGTATAACGAGCCATCATGCCAAGTAAAACACTTTTCCCCACGCCACTGCCAGCAAATAAGCCCATACGTTGACCACGACCAACACTTAACAATGTATTAATTGCACGTACGCCAACATCTAAAGGTTTACTAACAGGGGCGCGATTAAGTGGGTTGAAGGGTCGACTATATAGCGGCGCACTGCATTCCGTGTGTAAAGAACCTAGTTGATCAAGTGGCTCTCCAATCCCGCTTAGGACACGGCCAAGAAGCTCAGGTCCTACTGCGATATGTTTTGCGCGGTCGGCAGCACGTCGGTGTGGGTGTTGTTTGTGGCCGATTTTGGGAAGCTCACCGCTATATTCAGTTGGAACAACTTTTGCGCCCGGAACTAACCCATAAATGTCGCTAGAAGGCATCAAGAAGAGGCGGTCTCCTGAGAAACCGACAACTTCAGCTGAAACCGTGTTGCCGTTGGAGAGAAAGACGGTACAGCTGCTTCCTACTGCGAGTTTTAGACCGACAGCTTCCATAACTAAGCCAGCCACTCGAGTGAGTGTTCCGCTTAGTAACAACGGGGTTGAGGCGGAAATAAGATGGTCACAATTTTGCAAGAAATTGCACCAATCATCGCTATGTGTCATTTTTTTTATAAATTTAACGAATATTATTCCTTATTCTTGGCTTGTTCGGAAGATTGTTTTAACCAATTATCCTCCTGGTCAATAGTGGATAGTATTTGTTGCCAGCGAGTCGGTGTGCTTGCGTCAATTTCGCTGCCGTTTGCTTTTATACGGCAGCCACCTTTTTCTATTTGTTCGTCTTCACAAATTTCCCAGTCAGATTGAGGCTGTTGATCGCTGAGATATTTGCGTATTAAATTAGCGTCGTCGGGGTGCAATATTAAATGTGGAGGGTGTGATATGTAAGGCAAATGTTTCATGGCTTCTTGAACAATAGGAATAATTAATTCTGGATTTACCTGCAATGCTTTCGAGGTCATTTTTTTTGAGAGATTAAGTGCCAAGGTTAATAAGTCTTGAGCAACATTCTGGTCTACTTCATTTAATTCTTTGTTGAGTGCTGATAGCAGTGTATGCATATGTTCTACTTCAGCTTTGACTTCGGTCTCTGCAAGTTGGCGACCTTTCTGGTGGCCAGCTGTGTGTCCTTCTTGAAACCCCGCTGAATGGCCTTCTTCCTTTGCTTGTTGGTAAATTTTATTTATTTCTGCTTCATCAAGTATTTTTTCTTCTTGGTCATTCGATTTGGCGTTTTCTGAAGCTGGTTCATCTATATTGGGGGTAGGTTTCTCAGCTTTGTCGAATGCATCTGGTTTCCATCGTTGATATGTGGGGAGTTTTTCTTTTGGTATGACATTTGTAGTGTTCATTTCATTGTCCTAGTATTAGCTACTAAAGTGGATATATTTTTATTGTTGTGGGGAATTTTGTGAAATGTATTTTTTCGTGATCTAATATGTACTACACAAAACTGTCTTCTCCGCCACCACCGAGAACAATTTGGCCGTCATCAGCCAGTTGACGTAATACTTTTAGAATTTCTTTTTGTTCTGCTTCAACTTCAGATACGCGTACAGGTCCTTTTGATTCAAGGTCCTCCTTTAAGGCTTCTGCGGCACGTTTTGACATATTCTTGAGTATTTTGTCACGCAATCCTTCTTGCGCCCCTTTAAGTGCAATAATCAAAGATTCTGACTGTACTTCTCTTAGTAAAAGTTGGATGCCATGGTCATCGATATCCATTAGATTATCAAATACAAACATCTCATCCATGATTTGTTGTGCAAAATCGGCATCATATTGTTTTACGTTTTCAATGACACTGCTTTCTTGAGCTGATGGCATGAAATTAAGAATTTCTGCTGCCGCACGTACGCCGCCCATAGGTGCTTTTCTGATGTTATTGCTGCCGGACATTAATTTAGTGAGGACATCATTGAGTTCGCGTAATGCGTCAGGTTGAATACTGTCGAGTGTTGCAATGCGTAATAAGGCATCGTTACGTAAACGTTCGTTAAAAAGACTAAGAATTTCGCTGGCTTGATCGCGTTCAAGATGAACTAATATTGTGGCAATAATTTGTGGATGTTCATTTTTTATCAGTTCCGCAACTGATGGCCCATCCATCCATTTTAAACTTTCAATGCCACTGGTGTCACCGCCGTGCAAAATACGATCAATCAAATTAGCTGCCTTTTCATCACCTAGTGCATTGGTAAGTACTTTGCGAATGTATTCATCTGAATTTTGTCCAAGCGCAGTTTTTTCTTCAGCTTGTTCACGGAATTCTTCGAGTACTTTCTCGATTTGATCACGTGTAATATTGTTTAAGTTGGCCATGGCCGATCCTAATTTCTGTGCCTCTTTTGGGGATAAAAATTTGAATACTTCAGATGCTTCTTGCTCACCCAGAGACATCAGTAAAATTGCGCTTTTTAAAACGCCGTCATTATCCATTACGGGACACCCAACCCTTGACAACATTAGCGACAATTGCCGGTTCATTGATGGCTAATTGTTTGGCCATGTCAAGGTTTTTTAGGTAGGATGATGACTGTTTATGTTCAATCTGATTATCTGCTTCATCGAGGGGCCCATCTAGCGTAGCAGCTTCGTCTTCGGTTAGTGGTAAAGCAGCAACGGGTGCTGTTAGTTGCGTCAAATTACTTAAAAATGGGCGTAGTACTTTAAGTAAGAAAAATAGTACGATAGTAGCGATCAGTAATTGCTTGCCTATTTCTTTTGCCAATAAGATCATATCCGGGTCTTGCCATGGCGGAATATTAATCATTTCTTCGTTTGCAAGATTAAACAAATTGTTTGACACGGTGAGAGTGTCGCCACGGTTTTCATTGAAACCCATGGCTTCTTTGACAAGATTATTTATTTTGGTAATTTCCTCTGTTGTCAGAGGTTCATGGGTAATATTGCCTTCTTTATCAGTATGGGTACGATAATTAACAACAACGGCAGCCGAAAGTCGTTTGATGCCACCAACTGATTGGCGAGTATGCTGAACTGTTTTGTCGACTTCATAGTTTATTGTAGATTCAGTACGTCTGTCTGTGGGGATTTTTACAGGGTCATTAATGACTTCCTCTCCATCTTCATTAAATTCGATGGGGGCGTTGTCAGGTTCAGGTGGACGGTTAGTTAATGCGCCGGGTATACCGCCATTTATAGGTGAGTTTGTTGATAAAGACTCTGTGTTTTGTTGACTGCGGATAGAAGCAGGTTCGGTTTCGCTGTTATTGGGTCTATAGATCTCTTCCGCTCGTTCGATACGTGAAAAATCAACATCAGCTGTGACCTGTGCGCGCACATTATTTGAGCCCGTAATCGGTGAAATAATGGCCTCAATGCGATTTGTATAACCATCTTCTAATTCTTTTAGGTAATACAGCTGACTAGCATCCAGCCCTGTTTCCGTTTTATTGTCTGATTGTGTGCTTAGTAGGTTTCCATTTTGATCGACGACAGTCACATTTTTTACCGGGAGATTAGGTACACTGCTTGATACTAGATGAACAATAGCACTGACTTGTTCTTCACTGAGTAATCGGCCAGAGTATAAATTGAGTAATACGGATGCGCTGGGCTGTTGCTTCTCTCTAGCAAAAACAGAGGGTTTTGTTATGGCAAGATGTACCCGCGCACTTTGGACGGCGGATAATGATTGAACAGAACGCGCTAACTCACCTTCTAATGCGCGTTGATAATTGATTTGTTCTAGAAATTGGCTGGACCCGAATTTCTGGTTTTCCATTAATTCAAAACCGGCCAAGCCACCTTTAGGTAATCCCTGGGCAGCTAGTCGCAAGCGAACCTCGTGTATTTCGTTGCCAGGAATTAAAATTGAGCTGCCACCTTGGGAAAATTTAAATGGCACGTTCAATTGCTGTAAAGAACTGATAATGGCGCCGCCATCTTGATCAGAAACGTTGGAATATAACACCCGGTAATCAGGTGTTTGACTCCACATCCATGCGCCCACAATGATTGCGATGATAGTCGCAGTAGCGACCATTAGCCCGAGCTTCTTCTCGGTTGATAGCTTGGCTATCTGATCAATGCGGGTTTTGGCTTTGGTTTCGCTCGGCTCGCTGGGTGTTGTTGCCACTAAAATCGTCTCCTGCTAAATAGGTGTATTGCTGGTGTTATGCAATGACGTTTTTAATTTAATTGTTTTTTCAAAACAGGAATCAGGTGATTGAACTACAATTCTTTAATGAGAGATAAAAAGCTGAATGGGCTAATTATTTTTGTTGGTTGCGCCGTAATAAAGTAAGTGCATATACAGTTTTCAATTTTACCATTTTGCTAGCTTTCTATTCGATACCGGAATTATCTAGAAAATTACTAAGAACGAATGCTTAAACAAAGCAAACTTGTCAGTTCTATTCTGGCAATGAGGGTAAGTGTAGGTGATGCTATGCTTTGTGCAACTTTCAAAAATTGTATTATAGATTAGTGCAAACAGACACCAACATAATGATCACATCAGACGCTTCTTCAACTGACCATGAGCAGTTGCGGCATGCATTTGCTATTTTTAATGAGACATCTGAGCAGCTGTCTGGTGCTTATAAAGAATTGCAAACTCAAGTAACTCAACTGACTAAAGAACTTGCTGTTGCCAATGGGGAATTGCACCGGCAGCTTGTTGCAAAGGAAGATTTATCTCAACGCTTAACTTTGTTATTAACTGCATTACCCGCAGGTGTTGTTGCGTTGGATACAGCTAATTGTGTCGAGCAGGTTAATCCAGCGGCTATATCGATTTTGGGTGAACCACTAATGGGGTTGCCATGGTTGAGTGTTATAGATGAACGTTTAAGTCAGACAGCAGTTACTAGCGAATGGAATCTTAAAAAAGATAATGTGGTATGTCCGCGACGTGTTTGTATTGAAAGCAATACTTGTGAATCAACGGGTGGAAGAATCTTGTTGGTACATGATATTACTGAGGCGCATGCGATGCAAGAACAGGTTAGGCGTAATCAGCGACTTACATCTATGGGAGAAATGGCGGCCAATCTTGCGCATCAATTACGTACTCCATTATCAACCGCTTTATTATATGCCACACATTTAGGTGATGGATCATTGACTTCAGATGAACGTCAACAATTTGCTTCTAAAACAACGGAACGCCTTCATCATCTTGAACATTTGATTAACGATATGCTGCGTTTTGTTAAGGGTGAAACTACCCAGTTGGAAGAGATTATTGTTTCTGATTTGTTGGCGGAAATGAAGCATGTTATTGAGCCTCAGATGGCACGTTTTAATTTAAAGTTTATTATGCATGACAATAGTGAAGGGATCAGCTTAATGGTAGACAATAAAGCATTGTGTGGAGCATTAACCAATCTTTTAGAAAATGCCATACAGTTTTCATGCGCAGGTGATTGTATTGTGCTTACGTGTGATGCTGATAACAATGCAGTGATACTAACCGTAAGTGACGATGGCCCAGGTATTGATATGGAAGTTCAAGAACGTTTGTTTGAGCCGTTCTTTACTACGCGCTCTGAAGGCACAGGGCTTGGTTTGGCTATTGTGCGTGGAGTGATTCAGTCAATGAGTGGTAGTGTACAAGTAAGTTCGCAGCCTAATGCTGGTTGTGAATTTGAGATTAGGTTACCAAGAAATAAA
This sequence comes from Nitrosomonas sp., assembly GCA_021774265.1. Taxonomy (GTDB): domain Bacteria; phylum Pseudomonadota; class Gammaproteobacteria; order Burkholderiales; family Nitrosomonadaceae; genus Nitrosomonas. The sequence goes on along the minus strand of JAJFJG010000173.1, from coordinate 2,510 downwards.
GGAGTCTCATAAATGAAAAACCTCCCCGTTTTGATTGTAGAAGATGATTATGACTTATTAGAAGCTATATGCGCTACGATGAGACTGGCAGGTTATAAGACGTTTGCAGCCTCTAACGGTGAAATTGCACTGGAACTATTGCAGGCACATCAAGTGGGTATGATTGTTAGTGATGTACAAATGAAACCAATGGATGGTATTGTTTTGTTGGGTAAAATTAAAGCATTTTATCCGGAATTGCCCGTGTTGCTAATGACTGCATATGGCGAAGTCGATAAAGCTGTGACGGCCATGCGCATTGGCGCTTGCGATTATTTATTAAAGCCATTTGATCCAGATAGTTTATTGATTCATGTTGAAAAATATTTGTCGCTAATACCAAAAGATGATAGTGGGATTGTTGCAAAGGACCCCAATACTCGTGCTTTACTTTCATTGGCAACGCGTGTTGCTAAATCTCCAGCAACTGTCATGTTGACGGGCGAGAGTGGGAGTGGAAAGGAAGTCATGGCGCGCTTTATTCATCAACATTCATCACGATCAGAAAAGCCGTTTGTTGCGATCAATTGTGCGGCTATTCCTGATAATCTTCTAGAGGCAACATTGTTTGGCTATGAAAAAGGCGCGTTTACCGGTGCAGCTCATGCTCAAACGGGTAAGTTTGAGCAAGCGGATGGTGGAACTTTGTTACTCGATGAGATATCTGAAATGCCGTTGGAGCTACAAGCAAAATTACTTCGTGTATTGCAAGAACGTGAAATTGAGCGTGTAGGAGGTGTTAAAACGATTAAATTGGATATCCGGCTAATTGCCACATCTAACCGTAACATGCTTGATATGGTTAAGGCAGGTTCTTTCCGAGAAGACTTGTATTATCGATTAAATGTTTTTCCACTGGAAATTCCATCGCTGAAAGACCGTCTTTTAGATATTGAACCTTTAGCGCAGCGAATTATCAGTACTACTGATGAAGGGCTAATGAGAAAAAATGTAAAGCTGTCGAAAGCTGCAATAGCTAAACTAGAAAACTATAAATGGCCTGGAAATATCAGGGAGCTGGAGAATGTTATTCAGCGTGCGATGATTTTGGCAACGGATACGATTAATGTTGAAGATTTAAACTTACCTGAGATAGAGGCTCAAGAGATAGCAATAGATAGTGATAATATGCCATGTGACATGAAGACTTTGGAGCGGAATCACATCATGGAAACACTCGCTGCCGTGAATGGTTCTAGGAAGTTGGCGGTACAGAGATTAGGGATTTCTGAGCGTACATTACGCTATAAATTGCAACAATATCGTTTAGCCGGTTGTTAGAAATGCAATTGCAGTATATTTCTGGTTTTGTGTCGTTAACTATTTATAACAGTAAATATTTGTTGATTAATTTTGTTGGAGAATATCATGGATAGGTCTGGAATTGATAATGTGTTGGCGCAAATAAATGCTGCGTCAGTCACTGCTTCCGGTAATAAAAAATTATCGGCATCCGAAGACGGAGTTGCTGCAGTTGATTTTAGCCAGACACTTAAAGCAGCCGTGGACCAAGTTAATGATACTCAACAATCAGCTGAACAAATGACTAGAGATTTTGTCAGCGGGGAGTCAGATAAGAATCTGCATGAGGTTATGATCTCTCTACAAAAAGCGAATGTGTCGTTCCAATCCATGATACAAGTTCGCAATAAATTAGTGACTGCTTATCAAGAAATTATGAACATGCAAGTTTAAATTGCGTTAGCTGTACTAGCCAGGGTATCCTCAGTAATACAGTAAAATTGTGGGTGCAGTTTGAGCTTTTCCTTGAGACTTTGAAAACTATTTAAGCAACGTATAAACGTTAAGAAGGCATATTTATAACTGCAGGTACAAAGCGAAATAAAAACCTTCAACAACACCATTAGGTTTTGTAATAGTCAACTAAAATCGGGCACCGTTTACGGCTCATACGGAAAGAGCGTACTTATGGGTTCAGACGACCAAAACATATTTAGTTTCATAAGATGCCATTTTTCTGTTTGAAGAACTCGGTTTATCTGAAACCATAAGTCATTTTATGCACGTTTTTACTTTGTTATTGATACCTTCCAACGGTCTTGTTAATCAGCGTGCAAAACTTACCAGAGTTCTGGGGAAAACAGCGTTGAATAGTTTCCACCCCGGATTGTTTAATATCCGACATTTTGCCGGGGAACTCTGGATTGTTAATTAGTCGCCCCTGAAAAACCCTACTCAGAAGGTATTTCAAAAAAAGCATAAGCACAAGAATTAGACTGAATATTTATTTGCGATATTTTTCATCATTCTGTACACATAGATGTAATTTTCTTCGTGGAAATAAGAGCCAAAAAATGGCCATTAGCCTGTACTGTACCCCGTCAGCGCAAGTTGGACAGATTAACTTGATTGGCTAAGAGACGGATTTAGTTCATCGTTACTACTAAAGCAGGAGTGATGATGACAACAAAAGATTACCAAAAGCCAAGTGCGGAAAAAGCGGTTCGTGA
>JAJFJG010000172.1 GCA_021774265.1 Nitrosomonas sp. | reverse complement strand
GGTGCAGATCCCAGGCATTGATAATCTGCTTTACTATGAATCTACCAGCACGAATGATGGGCATATGACGATGCGACTCACATTCGAAATCGGAACCGATGTGGATATCGCCCAGGTTCAGACACAGAACCGTCAACGCCTTGCCGAGCCTCAATTACCGGATGAAGTGATTCGTCAAGGTGTTACGGTTAAAAAAATGTCACCAGATCTGTTGGCGGTGATCGCATTAAGCTCGACCGATCCTAGGCATGATCCTGTTTTTCTTTCAAATTATGCATTGATTCAGGTGCTTGATAATATCAAGCGGCTGCCAGGTGTTGGCGATGCGATCATCTTTGGCGCGCAGAATTATGCCATGCGACTGATTCTTGATCCCGTGCGTATGGCGCAACTCAATATCACTCCTTCGGAGATTGCTGCTGTTGTACGTGAACAGAATCGTGATTTTCCAGCGGGTAGGATAGGCCGAGAACCTTCTACAAAAGGTACAGAGCTTACCATTCCGGTAATAACACAAGGTCGAATGAGCGAAGCGAAGGAATTCGAAGATATGATTATCCGGGCTAATTCCGATGGTTCCATGGTTCGGATGCGCGATGTCGCTCAGGTGGAACTAGGTGCTCAGTCTTATGACCTTGAAGGACGGTGGAATGGAAAACCTAATACTTTTATGTTGACCTTTTTGTCTCCAGGCGCCAATGCACTCGATACCGTTAAGCTGATACGCGAGGAAATGAATCGACTGGCCGACAATTTTCCGTCAGGCGCATCCTACGATATCCCTTATGACACCACCAAATTTGTCGAGGTCTCTATTAATGAGGTTGTAAAAACACTTGTTGAAGCAACTTTGTTGGTTATTCTGGTGGTTTTTCTATTTTTACAAAGTTGGCGAGCAACACTTATTCCAGCCGTAGCAGTTCCTATCTCTCTTATTGGAACCTTGGTGGGTATGGATGCGCTGGGGTTTTCAATCAATACGTTAACTCTATTCGGTATGGTGCTGGCCATCGGTATCGTGGTGGATGATGCCATCATTGTGGTGGAAAATGTTGAGCGGCACATCACTAAGGGCGGCCTTTCGCCCAGAGACGCTGCTATCAAAGCAATGAATGAAGTAACCGGGGCTGTGATTGCAAGTGTCTTAGTACTGGCCGCTGTGTTTGTACCCGTCACCTTTTTAGCCGGGATTACTGGAGAGTTGTACAAGCAGTTTGCCATTACGATTGCACTTTCTGTCACCATTTCCGGGTTTGTGGCGCTGACCCTTAGTCCTGCACTTTGTGCATTGGTTCTTAAACCCAGCCACAGTGCTCCCCGGGGATTCTGGAAAATCTTTAATCGCACGTTTGATTGGATACAAACACGCTATGTTGGAACTGTCGGCATTGCCCTCAAACGATCCGTGATTGCTTTGGCCGTATTTGGCGTGCTGCTAGTTGTTATTCTTGGGCTGTTCAAAACCATTCCAGGCAGCTTTCTTCCAGAAGAAGATCAGGGTTACTTTATTACTATCTTTCAATTGCCTGAAGGTGCCTCCAAGGAACGTACTACTGAAGTGGTTAAAAAAATAGAAAATTACTATCTATCAAATCAGTCGGTTCATTCAACGGATGCTCTAGTGGGCCAAAATTTTGTTTTCAATACCCGAGGAACGAATCAAGCAACGATGTTTGTGCCGCTGCACCATTGGGATGAACGCACTGACCCGAATGAACAGGTGCCGGGACTTATTGCGGCGGCTTTTCAGGAATTTGCCAAAATCCCTGAAGCGTTGATTCTGGCGTTTAATGCGCCTTCTATTCCAGGTATCGGCTCCACGGGTGGTTTTTCGCTTCAATTGCAAGATCCTAGTGGCGGTGATTTTTCTGAGTTCGCTGAAGTTGCTCAAGAATTTGTGGTCAGAGCTACAGAGCATCCGGCAATCGCTGCAGCCAACACCAGCTTTCGTGTGAGTACTCCCCGACTTTTTGCCAAGGTAGACCGGGAACGGGCTAAAGCGCTGGGGGTGCCTATTTCAGAAGTATTCGATACCATGCAAGCTTATTTCGGGAATCTGTATATTAACGATTTTGTTAAATTTGGTCGCGTCTATCGTGTGCAAACGGAAGCTTTGCCGGAGTATCGATCTAGCCCGGAAGATATTAGTAAGCTTTACGTGCGCGCTCAAAACGGTGCAGAACAAACCATGATTCCCCTGGATTCTATCGTTTCCACAGAATTTAGCAGCAGCCCAGATCCGGTTACTCATTTCAATGGCTTTAACTCTGCACTGGTGATGGGTGCCGCCGCACCAGGCTATAGCTCAGGACAAGCAATTGAGGCACTAACGCAAATTGCAGATGAAATTCTACTTCCTCGTGGTTTTGCGATTGACTGGAGTGGCATCTCTCTCCAGGAAAAAAAGGCTGAAGGACAATCTATTTTGGTGTTTGCTTTTGCGATACTGATGGTTTTTCTGGTGCTGGCTGCTTTATACGAAAGCTGGACCATTCCATTTGCAGTTATTCTTGCAATACCTTTCGGCGTTTTAGGTGCATTGTTAGCTATTTGGACCCTAGAGCTGACCAACGATATTTATTTTCAAATTGGATTAATAACGTTGATTGGTTTGGCGGCAAAAAATGCAATCTTGATTGTAGAGTTCGCTAATCAACGCTATGTTGCGGGCGCGTCATTGACAGAGTCAGCAATTGAAGCAGCGCGTCTTCGTTTCCGGCCGATTATTATGACATCAATGGCTTTTATTCTGGGCGTGTTGCCGCTTGTTCTGGCATCTGGGGCAGGTGCCGCCAGCCGTCACTCAATCGGAACAGGCGTATTTGGTGGCATGCTGGCCGCAACGTTTCTGGCTATCATTTTCGTGCCGCTATTTTTTGTAATAATTGGTAGGCTATCCAAAAATAATTGATTGCCTGATCAGGTTAAATGCAGTTGTCTATGTTAATTTAGTCTCAAACCAAAAATATTTAATATGTTTATTTACAGTAAGTTCTATATTTAAAAAGATACATTCAGGGTCGTGATAGCGGCACTATTATGGCTGCTTTTAATGATAATGCGCCGAGCCTTGACCCTCCTGGTACTATAATAACCTGGTCAGAAGACTATTGGGCAGCGTGTTTCGGTGTTTTTGTCGAGATTCCAAAACAACAGTTTCTGCTACCCTTGACGATGCATTTTTTATGCTCAATATTTGTGTTAAGTAATGAAGCTAAGAAGCTTAGGTCGAGTGTGCAAACGCTGTGACATTCCTCGGCAAGCTTTTGAAAAACGCAGTTGCTTGCAATAATTTCAGAATAAGTCTCAGTATTGATCGCGGTTTCTGCGCCATAACCAAGTTCCTGCAGTATGGTGGTTACTTCGCGCACTTTGCCGGTTTGTGTCTGATACTTGCTAACCCGGTCTGAAAATTCATGTGCAATTTGTTCGCCGAGTTCTTTCAGGCAAGATTCTAACTCTTGTTCACCTAAATTTTTCTTGAGCCAAGAAAGCAGCATCCTGGCCAGAAAAGAATAATGTCTCGGGAATAGTTCTAGGCCAGTGGGAGTCAAAGAATAAACTTTGCTGGGTCTGCCACCTGTGCTGTTAAGCAATGTACTTTGAATAAAGCCATTACCACTGAGGTATAATAGATGTTGATTAACAGCATTACGGGAAATTTCAAGCATGCTTGCTAATGCATCCACCGTTAATCCATTTCGGTGATGCAATAATGTTGCTAACAATGATTGCTGGCGTTCACCTAAGCTTGAAATTTTAGACATTATTTAGTGTAGTTTTTCATTGATAATTTTGATGAGTAACTGTTGCCACTTTTGACATTTAAATATTGTAAAAGTCATAATAGTTGCAGTATAGTATACCTCTTTAATTCTTTTAAGGAGTATGAGGAAATGTTAACTTATGCGATTGTCATCTTTGCTATAGCGGCTGTTGGTGGCGTGTTTATGGCTACAAAAGTGCTTTCTGGTAAATTGGCCCCTTGGCCTCTATCAATTGTGCATGCTCTGCTGGGTGCAACCGGTTTGATTATGCTAATCATGATGATGTTGGAAGGCGCTGCCGCCGGTGCAGTCACAGCAGCGCTCGGCTTGCTAGTGATCGCTGCACTGGGCGGTTTTTATCTTGCGTCATTCCATATAAAGAGCGTTGTGGCACCTAAAAATATCGTTATTATTCATGCAGGTGTTGCAGTAGTTGGCTTTCTTATATTGTTGAGTGCTTTTCTTGGAATGTAACAGGAATAATTATGAGACACCCCATACATCCTATATTGGTCCATTTTCCAATTGCTGCCTGGTTTTTCGCTACGGTAAGTGACATTGCCAGTTTATTCATGGGTGAACAAGTTGGCTGGGTTGCTGGGGTGTTTCTTGTGATTGGTACAATTACCGCCTTATTTGCCATGATAGCGGGATTAGTCGAATTAACAAAAATTGACCAGCAAAGTATTGCTATGAAGATTGCCAACCAACATATGGTACTTGCAATGGTTAGCTGGTCGTTCTATACCGTAAGCCTTTTTTTGCGTTTGGACGGTGCGACGCTTACGCAGCCCGGTAATTTAGCGATTCTTCTGTCAGTCATCGGGCTTGCCGTTTTGAGCATTGCAGGGTGGAAAGGAGGGCAGCTTGTTTTTGAACATGGTGTGGGTATTCAGAAACACGATCAATAATTATTTTTGTGTAGATTCAAATCTTCACAAATTTGCCGGTAGCATAGAAGCCTACCTTATCGATTTGGAAGCCTTAGGTAGAGTTCACATCATTGGATGAGAAGGGCGCGTGAATTTAGACATACGATCAAACTCATGTCACTGCCATCCGTCTTTAGTTAAAGCACGAACCGCACAAGCAAACCAGATACGTGGTCTGCTTTCTGGGTTAGATATTATTATGTCACAAGGAGAGCGAGGCGATTCAAAGGCTGGGCAGAAGCAGATTTATAGTGTCTTAAGAGGTAAAGATAAGTACACGAATAAAACGATCAAGTCTGAATACACGCTAGAATTTAAACAAGATGCAGCAAGATTAGTTAATGAAAAAGGTTATACCCATCAGCAGCTGGAGGGTCATTTGGGTATTTCCTTGAGCGCGATTTGTCGTTGGTCTAGAGTAGAACGAGGCCCTGCGATAGCATCACTAGGGAAGAAATCAGCTTTAAGCCTGACAGATTTGATTCGGTTGCGTTGAGAAAACGAGCCGTTACATATGGGGCATGAGTTCATGAAAAAGGCCGCGGGCATTGAAGCCAAGGAAATCAGATAAAATACGGGTTTGTTCGAGAGTAACAGAAGACGTGTCCAGTTATCGTGTAATGTCGCGTGATGGTCGGCTAGTCCCAGCTTTTAATGCGTAGGTCAAGACCTGAAAGTAATGATAGGATCTGGAAAAGAGAAGTGCTTGAAGCCAAGGTCCGCCAGCTTTTTTATGAACAAAACAAACCTCTGGTTAACGGCGGTTATCTGATGCTGATGCGTGAGGTAGGTATAGTCGGGGCATTATAAAGCGCGCCATTTAATGGCTCGATTGAGGTTGAGAGCACGCTAACCCAAGCGCTTTAATGTGTGACAACTAGCAATGAGCATAAACAGGCAGAGGCGATTTCAGCAAATAGCCTTGCCCGGCAATTTGACTTCATTGCCCCAAATTTAGTTTGGAATATAGTTATCACTTATGCTTGAACACTTGAAGGCTAGCTCTTTTTGCGGTTATCATTGATTTATTGTCCAGGCATGTTGTGGTTTGGGCAGTTGCAGGCTTCATGCGAACAGTATTAACCCAATTTCCCATTAGGCTGATTTTCTAATGGAAGCCATTAGAATAAGCTTGTTTTGGCAAATTAAAGTAAAGCTGGTTGCCAGAAGCATATTTTTCTTCCGCGAGATTCTGATGGAATTTAAGCTATGATTTACTGAGAAAGAGATCACTGCCTGAGGTGGAGTGGGACTGATGAAACAGATGTTAGACCGAATAGATTTTGCTCGTGCGGTTGAGTCCTGTGGCCTGCCACAACCGGGGAGTAATCGTGGATATGCACCGACGCAGTTGATTATGTAATTCATATTATCAGTATGGTGCTGTGCAAATTGGTTTGAACATGCGGAAATCACACGGCATGACCCAATACTTAAGAAGCTGTTTAGTTTCTAAGCGCATGGCTAATTTCAAGGCGATCACGCGATTGTTCAGGCGGTTTGATCAAGCGACTTTGATGCGAGTATTTGGGAATCTATACCATTGGTTTTTCGATAACCTTCAGATCAATCATTTGACGCTGGATTTAGACTCTACGGTAATGACCTGTTACGGGCAACAGGAAGGCGCGGCTCGTGATTACAATCCACGTAAGCCAGGGCGTTGCTTACATCATCCATTGATGGCATTTGTAGCTAACATAAGCATGATTGCAAATTTCTGGTTGCGGCCAGGTAATAGCCATAGCGCGAATAATGTACTTTCATTTTTTTGGATGATAGCTTGGCTAAGCTGGGTGACAAACGTGTCGCCTTACTTCGCGCTGTCAGTGGTCTTAGTGAACGTGGGTTTCTGGATGATTTGGATCGCCGTGGCATGCACTATTTAATAGCATTACGTTTAAACCAATCCTTGCAGAGGGCGCTGGTCGATGAAACAGCTAGGTGAAAATTGGACAAAGGCATTGAGTTAGTTCGCTTTGATTACCAGGTGCCGAGTTGAGACAAGCCACGCCCGGGCGTGGGTATTCGTCAGAAGGTAGATGAATGAGCTAACGCCAAAGGCAAGCAACTCTCTTTGTTCGCGGATGATGCTATTTTCTCCCAGTATCGTTACAGCGTAATCGTC
>JAJFJG010000171.1 GCA_021774265.1 Nitrosomonas sp. | reverse complement strand
TTGCATCAAATCCTGAATGCGGTGAAGCAAAAGTAGGCGACCTGCTTGGCATCCGGGTCTATAAATTCCGTTTATCAAACCAATTGTGCATGCTGGCATATCGTATTCTCGATAAGGATAGCTTGAAACTACTGGTCTTCGGGCCCCACGAGAATTTTTATCGGGATCTCAAGCGGCATGAGAAGTAATCTTTTTTTATTTAGCATTGAAATAGCTGAACTTTAAATTAGTTTTGGGGGTATTGCCAAGTTAAGTCAAATTGGACTGATTTTCCACCTCGAGTCAGTATTATGAATATATAACAATCAATGAGTTAAAAATTAGTGCATTGACTAGTTTTTATGCAAATTTACTTAACTTGGCAATACCTATGTACATCTTTCATTCTAGCTGGGTTCCCGATAACCCGGGATATTTCGATAATTCAGGCCGCTTTATATTTTGGGCTGAAACAGAATCTAAATCTAAAGACAAAACGCCTGCCAATACCCATGCTGGCACTGTTTTTCAAAAAAAACAGTTACAACAATTCTTTATTGATGAATTCCCGCTAAAAACAACACTTGTCAGTGTATTAAATCCACAGCCATCCCATTTCTACATAGCGCTTCCCAGTCAGGACGATATCCCACTGCCAAGCCCTGAAATGGCATTAATTACCGGTGAAATGATACCCGAAGAATTTGACTGGCAGAGCTGGAAGATCTTTGGTTTATCCTTGGAGAAGCCTTTATTATTCTTAAGGGAAATCCGCTTCTTAGCATTACATAAAACGGATCAATTTCGCCTGGGAAGTGATATGCAATTCTGGATAGATTATGCACGCAGTTTTGGGGAAATTGTGCGCAGACACCAATATATCCCATCATTACGATGCTACCTGGAAGCACCCGCTAAAAAAACAACACAACCGAAACTTAAAATCTCGACTGGCTGGGAACCCGTGGCAACAACCTATGAGCAATTGATTGCTGATTTCTCCAGCATTATGCCCTTGGCTTGTGTCGCCGTTCAGGAACAAATGGGCGATAAGGAAAACACTGACTCTCCGAGCTTACTGGGTCGAGAGCAATTACTACGGCATTTCTCTGAACAAAACCTGGAAATGTTGATACAGAACGTCGACTTTACCAAGAAACTTCAAAATCAATTTGATGATAATTTTTTTGGTCGCCTGATAAACACTTCTCAGAAATGGCCATTCATTACATCAGAGCAATGGCGTCAATGGCGAAGTTGGAAACAGGGATTATTGGGGCAGGAAAAGCAAAACGGTTTCAACCTGGGAATTCGATTGCAACAGGCGGAGCCCAGCTCACCCGATGCTTGGTTATTAAGATTCTTTGTTGAATCGCGACAAGATCCATCACTCAAACTGTCACTGACAGATTATTGGCATCCAGACTGTGATAAGAGTGCCTATAAACATTTTCTCGACCATGATTTTGAAAAGAACCTGCTGCTGGGACTCGGACAGGCTGCTCGCATTTGCCCTCTACTTTGGGACGGGCTGGAATCAAACCGACCCGTTGGGCTGACGCTTAATATGGAAGCAGCGTTTGCATTTCTTAAGAATGATGCGGGTGTATTGGAGGATGCAGGATTCAAGATTAGCCTGCCATCCTGGTGGACACCAAAAGGACGACGACGTGTACAAATTCGTACTAAAGCATCCGTACATACCACACCAGGTCAGGAAAAGAGTGATGGGCAATTTAACCTAACTTCAATCTTGCAATATGACTATCAATTCTCGATTGGTGAGCAAGTCGTCACTGAAGATGAATGGGAGTTGCTGGTAAATGCTAAATCGCCATTGATTCACTTTCGTGGGGAGTGGATGGAAATTGATAAAGAGCAGATGGAGAGCTTATTAGCTTTATGGAAGAAACAACAAAGTGTTGATGAGACAGTGACCTTGACTGACATGCTCAGGCAGGCAGCTGAAGCAGATCAACAAACTCAAATCTATAGTTTTGATGACACACTCTCCGAGATGCTGTCACGTTTGCGTGATAACCAGCGACTACAGTTATTGGATACGCCACAAGCATTAAATGGAGACTTACGTGAGTATCAAAAGCGCGGATTGTCGTGGCTTGTTTATCTGGAGTCATTAGGACTGCATCCTTGCTTAGCCGATGACATGGGGCTGGGAAAAACAATTCAGGTCATCGCCAGACTTGTTCAGGAACGAGCACAATCAACAGAATCACTTGCCCCCACATTATTAATTGCACCAACCTCTGTATTGGGAAATTGGCAGAAAGAAATTGAACGTTTTGCCGGACAACTGGCGACTGTACTCCATCATGGTGCAACCCGCACCCAAACACCTGCACAATTTAAACAGGACATTGCCGGCAAAGATGTTGTGATCACATCTTTTTCACTGGTACGCAGGGATTCCAGTTTGTTTAATCCGATTGATTGGCATCGGGTTGTTATTGATGAGGCACAAAATATAAAGAACCCCCAGTCGGCACAGGCCAAAGCCATTTTCCGGCTCAACGCAAAACATCGATTAGCCATGACCGGAACCCCGATAGAAAATCGCTTAATGGATATGTGGTCCATCTTCCATTTTCTAAATCCAGGCTACTTGGGCACCGCAACCCAATTCAAAAAAACATATGAAACCCCGATTCAGCGCGATAGTGACACACTGCGTTCAACACAACTCAAGAAATTAATTACACCATTTATTCTACGTCGCCTGAAAACGGACAAATCAATTATCAAAGACCTGCCTGATAAAATCGAACAAAAAGTTTACTGCAATCTGACACAAGAACAAGCTTCCCTATATCAAGCAGTGGTTGATGATATCCAGGTGGAATTGGCGCAAGCTGAAGGCATTCAGCGTAAAGGCTTGATGCTTTCCACATTGATGAAGCTGAAGCAAATCTGCAACCACCCTGCACAGTTTTTACAGGATGGCAGTGACTTTAGTACCCTTCGTTCACACAAACTGGCGCGTGTCAGTGAAATGGTTGAAGAAGCCATTACTGAGGGTGACAGCCTGCTTATATTTACGCAATTCACTGAAATTGGTGCCGCACTGGAAAAACACTTGCGTGAAAACTATTACTACCCGGTTTATTATCTACATGGCGGCACAGCGCGTAAACGCCGCGAACAGATGATTGAACAATTCCAGGATGAAGATGCGCCCGCGTCGATTTTTGTTCTTTCATTGAAAGCCGGTGGCGTGGGCATTACCTTAACCCGTGCCAATCATGTCTTCCATTTTGACCGATGGTGGAATCCAGCGGTGGAAAATCAAGCAACAGATCGCGCATTTCGTATCGGGCAAACCAAGACCGTATTCGCACATAAAATGGTCGCGTTAGGCACACTGGAAGAACGTATTGATCAAATGCTGGAAGAGAAACAGAAACTCTCAGAAAGCATTATCGGCAATGATGAATCCTGGCTCACCGAACTTGACAATGATGCATTCCGCGCATTAATACAACTGAATAAAAATACAATTTTGGAGGCCTAAAATGGCGCGTAAAATTACACGTACCTGGTGGGGCGAACGATTTCTGGATGCTTTGCAACAACGTATTGACCCTGGCCGCCTCAGCCGAGGCCGCGCATATGCTGGCCCAAACAGAATGTTGGATTTTTGTATTGAAGGTAAGGAAATCAAAGCCAAGATACGTGGCAATATTAACGCTTATTTTGGCGTTCATAAAGAACCTAAATATAACATATCTATAAAACTAAAAACGATTAGCCAGGAAAAATGGAAAGCAATTATTAAAGAAATTGCTGGCAACGCTGCTTGGTTATCACGCCTGATGATGAACGAAATGCCCGATAATATTCAGCAGGCATTTGCAAAACATGGCGTTGACTTGCTACCCGGAAATCATGCTGGCGACCTTATAACGGATTGCTCTTGTCCCGATTGGTCAAATCCATGCAAACATATTGCCGGCACTTACTATAAAGTTGCCTCTATGCTTGATCGTGATCCATTTCTGATATTCGAACTGCGCGGAATGGACAAAGCAACACTGCACCAAGTGCTTGCTGATTCCCCTCTGGGCAAAGCACTGCTGGCGCAAATTACTCAGCCTGATGCAATCCCAATGGAATACGCACAACATCGTTACACCCAACCCTGTTACCAAAATTACCAGGATATTACCCTCAAACAATTCTGGCACATGCCCGCACCGCCATTACCGGAAACAAGTGCATCCAGTCCACTCGTTTCAGCTGCATTAATTAGGAAACAAGGTGACTACCCGCCCTTCTGGGACCTGGATCATTCCTTTGTTGAAGTGATGGAAGAAGTTTATGAAAGAATTTCGGTAAAGAATAAAGCGATTTTGTAATGATTACTATCGCTTATCCTGTACTGTGCGAAATACGGTTCTGCCGCATTAAGCGAGATCATCGATACATTCGTGTAGACTGCTGACATTGAAAAAATGGTGAGGCAACATGCTGGTTGTAAAAGGAATGCGATTTCCGATTGAGGTGATTCTGGTCTGTATCCGCTGGTATGCGGCGTATCCGTCAGGTTGCCGGCACCTGGAAGAAATGATGGAGGAGCGTAGCGTATCTGTGGATCATTCTACGGTGAGCCGTTGGGCAATCCGGTTTCTACCATTACTAGAAAAGATTTCCCGAAAGTATAAGCGCCCGGTTGGCGGAAGCTGGCGGATGAACGAGACTTATATCAAGGTCAAAGACACTTGGGAATACCTCTATCGCGCTGTGGACAGGGAAGACAATAAGATCGACTTCTATTAACGGCCAAGCGCGATAAGGTCTCTGCTAAACGCTACTTTGACAAAGCCATGCAAGGCAACGGCGTTCCTGAAAAGATCACGATGGATAAAAGTGGCGTCAATAAAGCGGCTATTGATGAGATCAATGCCAACAGAGAGACATCCATGGTGGTTCGTCAGGTCAAATACCTCAACAATATTGTGGAACAAAACCATCGAGCAGTGAAGTGAATAATGAGACCAATGCCCGGATTCAATTCCTTTCAATCAGCAAAAAACATCTTGGCTGGCATCGAACTCATGCCCATGATTCGCAAAGGTCAGATGATGATGGAGGGAGCATGTATCTGACCAGATGTCTTTTGCTGAGCAATTTTATGCGCTGGAAAAATAAATCCGTTTAGTGACAGAAGCCGACGTATCTGCTCACTTGAAATACGTATTTTTACGCTAATGCGACAGAAACCGTCAAAATATATAAGCAAGAATTGTAATAATAGTATTCAATTTATTTATTGCGATATGGCCTGCTCCCACCTCGAGAAGGCAAGGTCGGAACAAATACCTGTAAGGACTGTTCACCCACGCTTCTTCTTACTTTCATAGCCCAGATTTGTGGTCGAAGGAAAAAGTCGCCACAAGTGGTGCATGGAAACTCTCTGGTGGATGATCGGTACGCGCGTAGGCAACCGCCTCATCACCCAAGACTTCGTTTTGAATTTCTATTGAGCGAAATTCGCCGCAAAGCGCCCGTGACACAAGCATATGATCCAACATCTGATGACGCCCGTGATGAATGACTGAGAATGCACGGTCTTGGGCGACGCTCCGTTCAAGTGCGATGAGAGACCGCTCTGCCAGAGCGCCGTTTCCGGTATCTTCATCACTCGCTACAAGTATTCGAAGTGGCACCTCAGGCTCTTCCGCGTTGAAATCTCCGCAAACCATGATCAACGCATCCGGATTATTGTCAAAAATCCTTTCAATTAACAAACGCACCTCAAGCGCCTGCCCACTTCGCTTGAGTGACGAGAGGTAAAACGCCTCCGCCCATCCGCGAACCGATTTCCAGGAGAAGGGCCCGATTTTTTGTCCCTCGATGTACGAACCGCTTGAGGACCGAAGGTGCAGATTTATGATGTCCAACTGGCGCTTGTCATAGAGTTCGATGACAACATGAAGCAATGGACGGTCCCACTTGACTGTCGATATCTGGCCAGATTCAGCAACATCCCGAGCGAGCGGCACCTCCAGCGGAGGGATCAGATCGTTGTGAAGTTGTTTCGTGCTGATAATCGGAAACCGGGAAAGAACAACAAGGTTGTGAACATCCCGCGGCTCCTCCTTCTCGGTCTGATGCGTGAATGACCGTTGAAATTCAGAGTATTTTGAGCCTTCCAGGAGAATATCAAGAGCGTGAAGTGTCCTCGCCGCTTGACCCGCTTCGCGCCGCGCATTGACCTCCTGCAAACAAAGAACGTCGGCATCAAGTCTTTCGAGCTGTGGGCGCAGGATGGGAAGTCGGTCGAAAAGATCCGCACCCCGTCGATCACCGAGATTCTCAAGGTTGAAGGTAGCAATCCTGAACTGGGTCATTGCGGTTCCTTCTGCAGAGTCCTTATAGTCAGGACTTATATAACATTTATATGGGTGTGTAGTGTATAGAAAAAAAGTACATAAACTTGGATCAGCTGTCAAACACACCAACAAAAGATCAAAAAATTACCTACCCCCAACTCAATCAACGAATATACCAAGATACATTACTGTCAATCAACGTTGAATTTTTTACAGCTTTTTCAGAAAACAGCGCCAGAGTTTACAAGTTTAATTTTTTAAATTATTGTTTTTGCCGTTTAATTTCTTTCAAGACAGGCGCTGACACTGGAAAATTTTGGAAGCTGATTTGCACACAGCCGACAAAACCCAAGCACAAGAATACCACGACCAGTTAAAAGCTGAGCCTTGGCGTGTTCAGTGTTTGGGAGCAAAGCCGAAATATACATGGGATGAAGCAGTTTGTAAGTTTCTTTTAGAAACACAGCACAAAGCAACACATGAACGTGACAAAGAAAAGCTGCGATGGTTGCAGCAACTCCTACGTAACAAACCATTGCATGAAATTGATCGTGAATTAATTGACCATATTGCACAGTCTAAGGCCAAAGAAACTAGCCCATCAACGACTAACCGTCTTTTAGCTTTGATACGGTCAATATTGCGTAAAGCTTGTCATGATTGGGAATGGATTGATAAGGCTCCTAAAATAAAGCTTTTTCCTGAACCTAAGCGTCGGGTACGTTGGTTAACACCTGAACAAGTAAAGCGGCTTCTTGGTGAATTACCAACCCATCAACAAGATATGGTGATATTTGCCTTATCAACTGGGTTACGATAATCAAATGTGGTCAACCTAGAATGGAGCCAAATTGATCTTGAGCGAAAAGCAGCATGGATTCATCCAGACCAAGCCAAAGCAAGAAGGGCTATTCATATTCCGCTTAATTCAATTGCTATGGTGTTTTAGTTCGGCTAGTTGGCAAGCATCCAAGCAGGGTATTTACATTTCGCGGCAAACCGATTTCATGGGCTAATACTCGTGCATGGCAACAAGCATTAATTCGGGCAGGAATAGAAAATTTTAGATGGCACGATCTGCGCCATACCTGGGCAAGCTGGTTAGCTCAGCAAGGAACGCCCATGAACGTATTGCAGGAACTCGGTGGCTGGGAATCGGAAGAGATGGTGAGGCGATATGCTCACCTATCAAAACCACAGCTTATGCAACATGCCGAGTTAGTCTCTAACGTTCTTGATGACACAATTTGTCACATCAAAAGAAAAAAGAGGCTAGATAAACCCTCTAACCTCTTGATTTATGGTGAGTCTGATTGGACTCGAACCAACGACCAAGGGATTATGTGTATTAGTGTGATTACCAAGGGAAACTGTCGGTCTAATTACCGAGCGACTTTGTCATAATCACTTTAGCAAATCGTGCCTCATACCACAACATTATTGTCGTTAATGAGCGTTTAAGCCAGTTGCTAAGGTGGCTATGTTTTATGCCGATTTTTGCAAGGCCTGTGACCTTTCAACTCTCAGTGCAGTGGTATTCATATTATTTCTTAGCCACATACTGCGTACACCACCAGCACTTACATCAACTCCGAGAGCCTCCGTCATCTTCAGTGCCACTTTCTGCTATCCAAGGTGCGGATACTCTATTGAGAACCGGACAACCGCTTTCTCGATTGCCATATCCACACAATTTTTATGCCGTAAGTTAGGTGTTTCTTGCCGCTTTAGCGCATCAGCACCACCTTGCTTAACCAGTTTTAAGTGACGGTAAATAGTGTCACGCGATATGTACGTCGTCAAAGTATTTTGGACTAGAGACTGTCTAAATTAAGAGACGGTTAGCTCATCAGGTTTAAATTTCTTGATTGTTTATCGTAGTACATTTGTCGCCGCATAGCCAATGTTCGCTGTTTTATTTTCTCTCGTTT
>JAJFJG010000018.1 GCA_021774265.1 Nitrosomonas sp. | reverse complement strand
ACAGATGATTTACTTGACCGACCAGCAGACAAGGTTAATCGGCAATTTGTGGCAATCCGCCCCAATCAGTTATGGGTAGCGGATATCACTTTTGTCGCCACATGGGCAGGATTTGTTTATGTCGCTTTTGTTACGGATGTTTTAGCACGGTGTATTGTCGGTTGGCGAGTCAGTCGATCATTACATACCGATCTGGTACTCGATGCATTGGAACAGGCATTGTGGTCACGACAGGAAACCAAGGGATTAATTCATCACAGTGATAGGGGTAGCCAATATCTGTCGATTCGCTATTCGGAGCGTTTGGCTGAAGCAAATATTGATGCTTCTGTTGGCAGTATTGATGATTCTTATGACAATGCGCTGGCTGAAACGATTAATGGATTATACAAAACAGAAGTCATACGGCGTCGCGGCCCCTGGCGCAATATAGAGGAAGTCGAATTTGCTGCCCTGGACTGGGTTGATTGGTTCAACAACCGTAGATTACTGGAGCCGATTGGATGAGTCAGCTAATGCAGCTTGACTCAAACTAAATAGTCTCCAGAAAAACCGGGACGATTCATCGCTTCTCTTTTAAATTCTTCTGTAAATAATCGGCGAGGTGTTCGTTTCATGGATTCTCCTGATAAGTTGATAAAATAACATCAACTTATCCGTCCATAAAATCGAGCCTAGCTCAGATAGTTTAATACCTAGTGGATATTGGCATTGACTCTATTGCCTAAATCCATATATCCACATACAGCAATTAAGACTATGATCCATGTGTTGGTGGTTGAACTTTTGGGTGGAACTACATAAGGTGAATGAAACATAACAAGTGAAAGATATACTGATGAATGAAAACACTACTTGGCAATTTGATGTTACGGCCATGGAGTGGGTGACCGTTATTTCTATACTTATCATTCTGGCTGTTGTGGGTGCTGTGGCCACACGTAGCAATTACTACAAAGCATTTAAAAAGCCAATTAGTCAGCCAGATGACCTGACTTCTACAAAAGAAAGTTGGCATATCAAAAGCGCTAAGGCAGTCTTAGTATTGCTCGATACAACCACAGACGGTCTATCCAGAGACGGGGTGACTGACAGGCTTGCTAAGTTTGGCTCGAATCGCCTTCCTGAAGCAAGAACACGCGGCCCACTGATACGGTTTTTCTACCAATTCCACAATGTTCTGATCTATGTATTGATCGCTGCGAGCGCTATCACTGCCATGTTGGGTCACTGGGTGGATGCCAGTGTGATCCTTGGCGTGGTGCTTATTAATGCTGCGATCGGATTCGTGCAAGAAGGTAAGGCCGAGAACGCTTTGAGGGCAATACGGCAAATGCTTTCTCCAAATGCAATGGTTATGCGTGATGGCCGACAAATGAGCATACAAGCTGAAGAATTGGTGCCCGGTGATATTGTCTTATTGCAGCCGGGCGATAAAGTGCCTGCAGACCTACGGCTGCTCCGAGTCAAGGGACTGCAAATTCAGGAAGCGGCACTAACAGGTGAATCGGTGGCCATAGAAAAAACCACAGAGCCCGTCACGAGGGAGACTACAATCGGCGATCGGCATTGCATGGCGTATTCGGGCACTCTTGTGACCCATGGACAGGGAGCCGGTGTAGTGGTTGCGACCGGCGCACAAACTGAGCTTGGTCATATCAGTACATTAGTTGCTGATGTTGAATCTGTGACGACGCCGTTGTTGCGCCAGATGTCTCAATTTGGTCGTTGGCTTACCGTGGCTATCTTGATAATCGCTGTAGCCACCTTTGCATTTGGCGTATTACTTCGCGATTATGGTGCTACTGAGATGTTTTTGGCTGCGGTCAGCTTGGCAGTGGCCGCGATACCCGAGGGTTTACCCGCCATCATGACCATCACACTGGCTATTGGTGTGCAGCGTATGGCCAAGCGTAACGCGATTATCCGCAAACTTCCAGCTGTCGAGACGTTGGGGGCTGTGACGGTTATTTGCTCAGATAAAACCGGCACGCTGACTCGCAATCAAATGACCGTGCGTACGATAGTTACCACCGACAATCAATTTGAGCTTGGTGGCACAGGCTATGATCCTCATGGCGCAATTTCCCTGACAAATAAAGACGTGCTTCCAGATGAACATCCGTTACTTCTGGAGGTGTTACGTGCAGCAGCACTTTGCAATGATGCCTCGCTAGAACAGAATAACAATGAATGGCGTGTGCATGGCGACCCTATGGAAGGGGCGTTTCTGGTGGCTGGTTTAAAAGCAGGTCTGGATATTGAGGTAGAAACAAAACAATATCCCCGTAAGGATCTCATCCCTTTTGAATCTGAGCATCGCTTCATGGCAACGCTGCATCATGGTCACATCGACAATGCCTTCATCTTTCTCAAAGGTGCCCCTGAACGTGTATTAGAAATGTGCTCTCATCAGAGAGCTGGCGATGGCGATCAGCCACTGGATATAAATTACTGGTTAGCCTGTATTGAAGAAATGGCACAGCAAGGTCAACGAGTATTGGCAATTGCTGTTAAGCCGGTAAGCTCCGAACAGACAGAACTCAGCTTTAGTGATGTTGAAAATGGCTTAATTATGCTGGGTATGTTCGGGTTGATCGATCCGCCCCGCGTAGAGGCTATTGAGGCGGTGCAATTATGTGGTAGAGCAAAAATCCGCGTGAAGATGATTACCGGTGATCATGGTGCTACCGCCCGTGCAATTGCACGGCAATTAAAACTTATCAATGTTGATGACGTACTCACTGGGCAGGAACTTGACTTAATGAGTGAGGATGAGCTGCGGCAACGCGTACAGGATGTTGATGTGTATGCGCGTGTCAATCCTGAGCACAAGCTGCTTTTAGTCAGACTGTTACAGGAACACGGCTTGATCGTAGCCATGACAGGGGATGGTGTAAACGACGCACCGGCTTTGAAACGTGCCGACGTAGGTACCGCCATGGGGAAAAATGGAACCGAAGCAGCCAAGGAAGCTGCAGAAATGGTACTAGCCGATGACAACTTTGCGTCCATTGCGCATGCCGTAGAAGAAGGTCGAACGGTTTACGACAATCTCAAGAAGGCTATTCTCTTCATTTTACCAAGCAGTGGTGGTGAGGCATTGATTATCCTTGCTGCTATCTTGCTTGGGTTTCAACAACTCCCTTTAACACCAGTGCAAATTCTCTGGGTAAATATGATTACGACGGTCACCTTAGCACTAGTACTGGCATTTGAGCCACCAGAACAGAATGTCATGCAACGTCCGCCCCGCGATTCTCACGAACCGCTACTGACACCTTACCTTATTTGGCGCGTTGTTTTTGTCTCGATCATCTTAATGAGTGGAACATTCGGGCTTTTTCTTTGGGAGATGGAACGCGACGTCAGTATTGAGTATGCACGTACAGTAGCGGTGAATACGCTGGTTATGTTCGAGATTTTTTATCTATTCAATTCTCGTTATATCACCGCGTCGGTACTTAATTGGGAAGGTTTAACAGGTAACCGTTATGTACTTATCGCCATTGGTATACTTATCATTTTTCAGCTTGGTTTTACCTACCTTGCACCAATGCAATCCTTATTTGGCACAACTGCAATCGACTTTAATATATGGTTCCGTATTGTGCTCGTTGCTTCTTCCGTATTATTCCTAGTTGAGTTAGAGAAGTATTTTATGCGACACATAAACAAGAGAAATAACACCAGAAGAGGTTAAATATTTAATAAGGAAGCTATAGGTATGCCAGGTGCAATACTTATTATCAATACTGGTTCATCGAGTATCAAGTTCGCTATTATTGATTTAGTCGAAAAGAGCTTTTCGCTACGCACGATATATCGCGGTGAAATAGCCGGAATTGGACATCAAGCCCATTTCACCGCTCATAACGGTGCGGGTGAGATAATAAAGATAGCGGAACAATTTCTTGCTGACATTATAAAAACTCATAACCATGAAGATGCATTGGCTGTTTTGTTTGACTGGGTTAGTCATTGCCTAGATGAATTACCACTTACAGCTGTTGGTCACCGTGTCGTGCATGGTGGAGAAAAATTTTCAGCTCCAGTATCGATAACCAAGGAGATATTATCTAGTCTGAAAGAACTAATCCCATTAGCACCGTTACACCAACCTTATCAGATAGTGGCGATCGAAGCCTTGCTTCAACAATACCCTGAGATACCCCAAATTGCCTGCTTTGATACTGCCTTTCATCGAAGCCAACCTTTAATTGCACAGCAATTTTCCCTGCCCAGAGAGCTTCAGAAACAAGGGATACTAAAATATGGTTTTCACGGATTATCGTATGAGTATATCGCTAATATACTACCTGAATATTTAGGTGATGCCGCTGATGGACGTGTGATCGTTGCTCACCTTGGTCATGGCGCAAGCATGTGTGCGATGAAGTCTCGCAAAAGTGTTGCCACCACCATGACCTTCAGCCCACTGGATGGATTGCCTATGGGAACGCGATGCGGTGCGCTTGATCCTGCGATTGTGATTTATTTGATAAAAGAAAAAGGCATGGATGTTGATGCTGTCTCAGATTTGTTGAGTCACAAATCAGGGTTGCTTGGCGTGTCGGGAATTAGTGGTGATATGCGAGAGCTTTTAGGTGACGACAGCCAGCAAGCAGCAGAAGCCGTCGATTTGTTTGTGTACTGCGCAGGCCGTGAGTTGGGTTCATTGGCCGCGGCTTTAGGTGGGTTGGATGCGCTAGTGTTTACGGCAGGCATTGGCGAACATTCTGCCGTTATTCGTGAACGAATTTGTCGGGAAGCGTTTTGGCTGGGACTCAACGTTGACGAAGTGACTAATTCAATAGATGGACCTCGAATCAGCACAATGGATAGTTTAGTATCTGCCTGGATGATTCCAACGAATGAGGAGTCCATCATTGCCGAGCACACCATTCGAGTCCTAAGTGGAAGCCCGTATTGTGGGTAAAAAAGATAAGTGTTAATCATAATTATTATTTGTTTAGGCATCAGAAAGTAATAGCTTTATCGTGATTCTTTTCACGATAAAAAATAAAAACACATACAGATTCCTAATCGGAAGGAGAAGGGAATGCTAGAAAATGCAATCATATCAACTGATCAATACGGTCCTCTGTCTACTGAGGCGTTACGCAAAATCAACGCTTACTGGTGTGCGGCGAATTATCTATCTGTCGGTCAAATCTATCTACTGGATAATCCGTTATTGAAACAATCTTTAACGCTTGAACACATCAAACCAAGGTTACTCGGCCATTGGGGCACCACACCAGGTTTGAATTTTATTTATGCGCATTGCAATCGCGTTATCAAAGAACAGGATTTAAACGTTATTTACATCACAGGCCCGGGTCATGGCGGCCCAGGCCTGGTGGCCAACACCTGGTTGGAAGGAACCTATAGCGAGATTTATCCAAATGTGGCACAAAATGAAGCGGGTATGAAAAAATTATTTAAACAATTTTCATTTCCAGGTGGCATCCCAAGTCATTGTGCGCCCGAAACACCAGGATCAATTCACGAGGGTGGAGAACTTGGTTATTCTGTTGCACATGCCTATGGCGCTGTGTTTGACAACCCTGATCTGATTGCTTGCTGTGTAGTTGGTGATGGCGAAGCAGAAACCGGACCCCTTGCCGCCGCGTGGCATTCAAACAAGTTTTTAAACCCGATTCATGATGGCGCAGTTTTGCCTATTCTGCATTTGAATGGTTATAAGATCGCGAATCCAACGGTGTTGGCGCGCATAAGTCATGAAGAGTTAGAAAATTTGTTTATTGGTTATGGCTATAAACCCTATTTTGTTGAAGGATCGGATCCCGAAACAATGCATCAACTTATGGCGGCCACGCTAGATACCATTATTGCAGAAATAAAAACGATTCAACGCGAAGCTCGTAGTAACGGTGTCGCTGCCCGCCCGCGCTGGCCGATGATTATCCTGCGTAGCCCAAAAGGTTGGACCGGCCCTGAGGAAGTCGATGGACAGAAAACCGAAGGTTATTGGCGCTCGCACCAGGTGCCGTTCGCCGAGATGGCGACAAAGCCAGAACACGTCAAGTTGCTTGAACAATGGATGAAGCGTTACAAGCCAGAAGAGCTATTCGACGAGAACGGCGCACTGATGCCAGAGCTGGTGGAATTGGCGCCCAAAGACGTACGCCGGATGGGTGCTAACCCGCATGCTAACGGTGGTTTGTTGCTCAAAGATTTAAACATGCCGGATTTTCGTGATTATGCTGTCGAGGTACCCAAGCCTGGACAGGTCATGGGTGAAGCGACCCGTGTAATGGGCACTTTGTTGCGCGATGTCATGCAGCTTAATGAGGACGCCCGAAATTTCCGGGTAATGGGGCCGGACGAGACTAAATCCAATCGTCTCGGTGCTTTGTTCGAAGTAACTAATCGCACCTGGATGGCGGAAACGCTGCCTGAAGACGACCATCTTGCGCCGGATGGTCGCGTAATGGAAATTCTTAGCGAACACACCTGCCAGGGTTGGTTGGAAGGGTATCTGCTCACCGGTCGTCACGGCTTGTTCTCTTGTTATGAAGCATTCATTCATATTGTTGATTCAATGTTTAATCAACATGCGAAATGGCTTAAGGTGAGTAAAGAAATCCCTTGGCGTCAGCCCATCGCTTCATTGAATTATTTATTGACTTCTCATGTCTGGCGGCAAGACCACAACGGCTTTTCACATCAGGATCCCGGTTTCATTGACCATGTTGTCAATAAGAAGGCCAGTATCATTCGTGTTTACTTGCCACCCGATGCCAATACGTTGTTAGCTATTACTGACAAATGCTTGCGTAGCCGTGACTTTGTCAATGTGATTGTCGCAGGTAAACAACCGCAGCTGCAGTGGCTCGATATGGATGCTGCGGTTAAGCATAGTTTGGCAGGTATCGGTATTTGGGCGTGGGCGAGTAATGATCAGGATGCCGAACCGGATGTGGTAATGGCTTGCGCAGGCGATGTCCCTACTCTTGAAACGCTGGCTGCGGTGGATTTATTGCGCCAGCATGTTCCGGATATCAAAATACGCGTGATTAATGTCGTAAATTTAATGACGCTGCAACCACGGGAAGAACATCCGCATGGCCTATCTGACAAGGATTTCGATGCCTTGTTTACCACCGACAAACCGGTTATTTTTGCTTACCACGGTTATCCCTGGTTGATTCATCGATTGACTTACCGTCGTAACAACCACAAAAATCTACACGTACGCGGATACAAAGAAGAGGGTACCACCAGCACGCCATTCGATATGGTCGTACTCAACGATCTGGATCGTTTTCATTTGATCGGTGAGGTGGTCGACCGGGTGCCAAGATTCAGTTGTGTCAGCGCATATGTAAAGCAATTTGTCCGTGACAAGCTCATCGAACACCGCCAATACATCACCACCCACGGTGAAGATATGCCTGAAATCACCAATTGGAAATGGCCTTACCAATAATTCACAAGTGCTAACAAACAGTTAGTCTGTAAGGGAGACATAAAACTCATGAAAATGCCTCGTTTAATGGTGCGTTATTTACAGGATCTGCCCGCTGATCTGATCCCGCTGGTGGAAGTGATTGCAGATTTGGCAACGGACTTGCGCTGGACCTGGAGTCATGCCGGAGACACGGTATGGAAAACAATGGATGCAAAGTTATGGGAGCAAAATGAAAATCCGGTCGTTGTCTTGCAAAACCTGAGCCGCGAGCGGCTCGAAGAATTAAATCAAAACATAGAGTTTAAACAACACCTTGATCGTTTGACCGCCGCACGCAATGATTACCGCAACTGTCTTGGTTGGTTCGGTGAAGAACATGCTGAAGCTGAACTCAAGGGGATTGCCTATTTCAGCATGGAATTTGGTTTAGGTGAAGCCTTGCCACTCTACGCGGGCGGTTTGGGCGTACTGGCAGGCGACTACCTAAAAGCCGCTAGTGACCTGGCCGTACCGCTTACTGCGATTGGCTTGCTGTATCAAGAAGGTTATTTTCGGCAAATGCTGGATGAAACAGGATGGCAGCAGGAAATCTATCCCTATAATGATTCCAGCAGCTTGCCACTACGTCCCGTATTGGCTCGTAATGGTGCTTTGCTACACATCCCCATCGAGTTGCCCGGGCGCATTGTGCGTTTGCAAGTTTGGCAAGCGCAAGTAGGGCGCGTTAATCTTTATTTGCTTGATAGTAATAGCCTCTTGAACAGTCCATTGGATCGCGGTATCACCGGTAAATTGTATGGTGGCGGCAAGGAAGTGCGCCTGGTGCAGGAAATTGCGTTGGGGATCGGTGGTTGGCGATTAGTTGAAGCACTGAGTCTGGATATCGATATCTGTCATTTGAATGAAGGCCATGCTGCATTTGTTACGCTGGAACGGGCTCGATTTTTCATGGAGCAACAGCAAGTAGATTTATGGGAAGCGCTTTGGGCAACCCGATCAGGTAATGTGTTTACCACACACACACCGGTAGCTGCGGGTTTTGATATTTTTGAAAGCGACTTGCTTGCGAAGTATGGCTTGGTATATGCCGAGAGCTTGAATGTAACGCCTGAAGAGTTAGTAGCGCTTGGGCGATGCAACGGGAAAAATAGCGATGAACCCTTCAATATGGCTTATCTGGCAGCACGGACCTGCGGAACAATCAACGGAGTAAGCTGCCTGCATGGTAAAGTCAGTCAGGGAATTTTTAAAGATTTGTACCCCCACTGGCCTGAGCGTGAAGTTCCTGTGAGTTATGTGACTAACGGTGTACATGTACCTTCATGGGACTCACCGTGGTCGGATAAAATTTGGACAGATAGCTGCGGTAAGGATCGTTGGCTTGGCACGGAAGCTGCCCTTGCTACTGCAATTGAAGCATTAGACGATGAGGCTCTTTGGACACTGTGTGGTCAGGAGCGTAATGACCTGGTACGCCGTGCTCGTCAACGACTTAGACTGCAATTGGCGCAACGTGGTACAGCAGAGAATATCGTCAATCAAGTTGATCAGGTTTTGGATTGCAATGTGTTGACGCTTGGATTTGCGCGACGTTTTACAGCTTACAAGCGGCCCGATCTGTTGTTACATGATCCTGAACGACTTATTCGATTGTTGACTAATCCGCAACGGCCGGTACAGATCATTGTTGCCGGCAAGGCTCATCCGGCCGACAACGAAGGCAAGTGTTTAATTCAGAAATGGGCGCAGTTTGCCACCCGGCCAGAGATTCGTAATCAGGTGGTATTTCTTGAAGATTATGATATTGCCTTGGCGCAGGAAATGGTGCAAGGCATGGATGTGTGGCTCAATACGCCACGCCGGCCCTGGGAGGCCAGCGGCACCAGCGGCATGAAAGTGCTGGCTAATGGTGGCTTGAATCTCTCGGAATTGGATGGATGGTGGGCCGAAGCCTACACACCGGAAGTTGGCTGGGCATTGGGTGATGGCAAGGAACATACGGAACCGGAATGGGATGCAGTAGAGGCCGAACAACTTTATTGCCTGTTGGAAAATGAGATTGTCCCGATGTTCTATGACCGCGACAAAAGCGGCGTTCCGCGTGCTTGGGTCGCGCGTATGCGCGCCAGTATGTCTCGCCTGGCACCACAGTTCAGTACTAATCGCATGACGCGTGAATATGTCGAGAAGCTATACCTTCCCGCAGCCACCGCCTTCCAGCGTCGAACGGCTCAGGGAGGCCAAGTCGCAAAAGCACTACGTCACTGGGATAAGCAATTAAATCAACATTGGCAGGCAGTGCATTGGGGTGATCTGTTGGTGTCTGAA
The DNA here is from genome assembly GCA_021774265.1 of Nitrosomonas sp. Taxonomy (GTDB): domain Bacteria; phylum Pseudomonadota; class Gammaproteobacteria; order Burkholderiales; family Nitrosomonadaceae; genus Nitrosomonas. Next base: position 28,500 of record JAJFJG010000018.1, on the reverse strand, counting down.
GAAAATAATGGTTGGACATTTGAAGTGCAGATCTATCTAGGGGAAGTTTTACCAGATTTTGTCCAGCTACAAGTATATGCAGATCCAACAACAGAAACGGAAGCGGGTGTCTGCGAAATCATGCAACGCCTCAGCAGTATTCCGGGCGCTTTGAACGGGTATCTCTTTAAAAGTAATGTGAAAACGGCGCGTCATTATACCGATTTTACACCACGTATTGTAGCGTACCATCCAGATGCTCATACGCCAGCGGAAAATAATCTAATCTTGTGGTGGTCAGGGGAGGTAGTGTTAGCCGAGAATTCTTAAGAGCAAAACTTAATAATATTCGGTCAAATTTATCTGTTGGATAGTCCGTTATTAAAACAATTCTTAACACTTGAGCACATTAAACCAAGATTGCTTGGCCATTGCGGCGCCATGCCGGATTTGATTTTATTTATGAGCGCAGGACTTAAACGTCATTTACATCACTCCGGGTCACGTTGGCTAGACCTAGTGGCCAATACCTGCTTGAAAGGAATATACAACGAAATCTATCAAAATGTAGCGGGTATGAAAAAGTTATTCAAACCAGAAAATTTCCGTTATATTAAAGTCGCCACAATATAGAAAATAACCTAGAATCAAGCTCTATAGTGAAAACAGCTTTATGCGATACGCCTGGTTATTTTGAGTTCGCTGATGTTCCAGATGGAGGATAGCGTAATGAAAAATACAGATTTATTATTTCGAGATAATGGCATTACAAGTTAGTATTTTATTCACATAGAACATGGCCTAATGCCGCTTCCAATTCAGTAAATTTGAATGGGTAACCAGCATCCAACATTCGCTTAGGAATAACGCGTTGACTGCCCAACAATAATTCAGACATTTCACCCAGTATGAACTTAAGTATCCATGTTGGGGCGGGCAGGAAAGCGGGGCGATGGAGGGTCTTTGCCAACGCTTGAGAAAATATTTTATTGGTGACTGGGTTTGGTGCGGTTAAATTAAACTCTCCTCCAAAATCATGATTATTAATCAATCTTTTGCAGATAGCGACATGGTCGTCAATATGTATCCAGGGCATCCATTGTTTGCCACTACCCAGCCGTCCACCCAACCCCAACTTGAACGGTAATATCATTGGTTTTAAGAAACCACCATTTTTACCAATAACTAAGCCAGTACGTAGTAGACATACCCGAACGCCATATTCTTTAGCTTTTTTTGCCTCATTCTCCCATTTCGCACATAGCTGGTGACCAAAATCATCGTGGCCAGATGATGTTTCATCTAGTATTTTGTCGCCTTGATTACCATAAAAACCTATTGCCGAGCCACTTAGGAAAACCTCAGGTTTGGTATGTGCCCGTATTATAAATTGCACTAAATCCTGAGTGATATCTATACGGCTGTGTAGGAGGATTTGTTTGCGTTCATCTGACCACCGTTGACCAAAAATCGGTGCGCCAGCAAGATTGATAATGACATCAAAATGATCCGACTCGGACAGTGTCTTCAAGGAATTGAGTGGTGTAACCTGATCGCCAAGAATGGCTTTGACTTTATCAGGGTAGCGGCTATAAATAGTCAGTGTATGACCCTCCGCAAGCAGCGCCGGACATAATGTCTGGCCAATAAATCCGGTGCCACCTGTTATCAGAACTCTCATGGGCTGCCTCCTTATTAATTACACTATAATCGACGCACTCCTAAATGTCGATGATATTCAATTCAATAGTTGATTGAACTTAGCAAGCTATCCAATAAAGCAAGAAATTTAGAACATTTTGAAGGTTGTATTTACCCAGCATTGTAAAATCACTGTGTCACCGTTGCCATTGATTTCAGTGAGTGAATTTAGCTATCAACACCAGAAAGGGATAGTTTGGAATACATTCGAGCCGATTTAATCAAAAATACATATTTACGCATCAGGATATTCAAACGGAATATAAAAAAACCGCTCAAACTACAGATTCAAAACAGTTAGTAAATATGTTGTTGGAGTTATTTTCTGGCGACTTGACGTCATTACCCTAAGCCCGCAACACAGATGGAAAAAGCCATCAAAGACTTTTAATTTTCGTTTCGCCATTAATTATTGTCACCGCAACTGGATGATCAACTGCCGAATATTTAAAACAGTATCATTAATGCGCCTTTATACAACTAGCCTCAACATTTCACCAGTTTCTGGAATTTAAAACCCGATCTGTTTTGAATTGAACGTGCTCGCGACCAAAATCGCAGTTATTCTGCAGCGTTGCAAGTATTTGCATTAAATTCAGAAGAGGTCAAAATTAAAAAATTCCTTCAGCCCGACTACTCGGCCGCAAGCGACCGAGTTTACGCCGGTCTGATTGACCTTCGGTCAAACGGAATTTTTACTATACTTTTATCTAATTTGACTCGGGAGCAAGCTCCCGAGATTTCTTCCGTTAAAAGCCAAAAAATTATGTATTGAGTACAAGCTGTATTTTCAGTCAATCTTACAAAAGTCAATAAACATATGGGCTACAGATCGAAATTTAATATGCTGGTGCAATATTGGGGCTAGCCTTCCTTGTTGTTGGTAGGTGCATTATCCAATATGGAGTCTCAGCGTCAGCAACTTGAACTTAAGCTCAATGTTAATATGACTAAGACAGTTTTTATATCGAACGGATTATAAAGGTATTATTATAGCTCCTAGGCTAAAAAACATAATTTGTTAGCCATAGAATATATGCAACAAGGAAAATAACGTGTCTCGTTTTGTGCTATATGTCTACAGATAATAATTATCTAGTATATATACAATGAAGCTTTATTATTGACAATATAAGCTTTTGTTTCAACATAGCCCTTTCCTGTTCTATTACTTTCGTTAGCCCTATATGAAACAATACAATGTCGTTATTAAAAACAGCATAAGAGATTTTTATCCGGCAAATTTTGCCATGGTAATGGCCACTGGCATCGTGTCGATTGCTTTTGAAATACTGGGTTCTCCCGGTGTAGCAAGGCTATTGTTCGCAGTTAATCTTTTGTTATATCTGACTTTATGTTCCATTCTAGTTGCACGGGTCGTATTTTTCCTACCGAATTTAGTGGCAGACTTCAAAATCCTTCAACGTGCATTTCTTTTTTTGACATTCGTAGTTGGGACCAATACCATCGGAACTCAGCTTACGATTTTTTGCCAGGCAACAGGGTTGGCAATTTTGTTGTGGCTTATGGCCATGACTGGCTGGCTTATATGCATCTATTTCATCTTGCTCAATTTCATTGCCATGAAGGGGAAATTCAGCATACTTGAAATCATAAACGGCACGACTTTGCTAATTGTTGTCAGCATAATATCTATATCTATATTGGGTATGCGTATTCTGGATACGACGGATAAACATCCCGACTATAGTTATTTTGTTATGGTGGGACTTTGGGTTCTAGGCTTCGTTCTGTATCTAATTATTATAGTACCATTGCTTTATCGCCTTTTATTTGGACGGTTTGAGCCTAAAGACTGGAGCGCGCCTTACTGGATTTGCATGGGAGCAGCAGCGATTTTAGCGTTGGCAGGCTCCGAGTTCATTACTCGAATGCCAGAACTACCAGCATGGAAAAATATCCGGGAAATCGTTTTGTACATGACTGTTTTTATATGGATCACTGCCACATTGTGGATTCCTTATCTCTTGATCATGGATGCTCGCAAATTAATCCGCTTAGACACCGCAGATCCAATGCCAATATGGGTAAAAATCTTTCCATGGTTGAGGTTGACGTTTGGTAGGCAACATTATGCTTTTGAAATTTCCTCATGGAGCAGAGTTTTCCCTATGGGGATGTACATGGCCAGCACAATGCTTCTGACAAATGCTACAGATTTCGAATCTTTGGTGATTATTTCTCAATATTGGAGCTGGCTTGTGCTGCTGATATGGTCTCTGACTTTCGTTGGTATGCTACGATTTATCATCTTTGCATTTAGTGACTCTGAAAAATTTTGATAATAAATTTAGGTTATGTCACTCTTAATTGTTGGTTGGAGAGCGTGATGTATGCTTCTGAGTCCAACGTTTTATAGAATTGACTCATAAAATGAAGAAGTTAACCGTTACGTAGCACAGTCCTGAATTTCATCAACAATCGGTACTGTTTTTCAAAAAAGCGGTCTAACATTTGTAGAAGCGGTAAAGCGTTTATCTTTACCAAACAAAACTTTTAAGAATTGGTTTTATGCTGATAGGCGGGATGACCATGCCGGAATTGGCAAGCACAACAAAATATTAACTGAACGTGAACTGGGGCTAACCAGACTAAAATGTGAGTTAGCGGAAGTCAGAATGGAGCGTGGCTTCATAAAAAAGTGTGCGGCCTATTTCAGGAGTCGCTGTGAAATACGTTCTGATTGAAACCGTGCGGTAAACGCATCCGGTTACACTGGTGTTTGATGTGCCAGAAAACAGATAAGAGATCATAGTGAATATACTTGCTCTCAAGCCTGACAAGCCAAACTCGTAGAATTCTAAGAATTTTCATTTTAATTAAGTTAAGAATGTTTAATCTCTACCTCGTCTCAATATCTATAATATTTTTGATTTTTGATTAAAGAATATAAAAATAAGAACAAGATTCACGTAAGTCTATAAAATGTGATTAATAGGTATGGTAGAGTCAATTTAATAATTTTCCTTAGATATCATTTATGAAAAAGACAACAAGAAGTTTTTTTCGCTTTGGAAGTCGTTTTTTCCGGAATGTAATGATATGCGCGCTTATTTTTTTCCTTGTCCTTGTTGGATATTTAACTAATGAGGTGCTCGATTACAATAAACGTGAGATTTTAAAAGATACCCGTAACTCGTTATCTTCTATTCTGCAAACAACGACGGAAGGATTGAAAATATGGATATCTGATAAAAAAAAATACATGACTCAGGTGGGTGAGAATGCTGCTCTTGTTAAGGATATTACGCGTTTATTGAATGTTCCACCGAATAAAAAAGAGTTGCTTGAATCCGGTGAATTAGCAGATATACGCCATTTCTTTGAGGAAACACAAGATCGATTCGGTGAAACCGGCTACTACATCATCAATGAAGATTTTATCAATATAGGTGCTAAACGAGACAATCATATTGGTAAACGTAATTTGATTGCTGAGACACGTCCCGACCTGCTAGAACGTGTTTTTAAAGGTGAAACAGTTTTTGTCCCTCCTATCCGTTCGGATATTTATCTGTATGAAAAGAATACCAAAACCTCTCAACTACCTTCTACTATTTTTATAGTAGCGCCAGTACGAGATGCGAATGGCAGCATACTTTCAGCTTTAGCTAGAAGATTGGATCCAATTGATGATTTTTCCAGGGTTATTCAATTGGGGCGGGTCGGTAATTCTGGAGAAACCTATGCATTTAATAGGAATGGACAATTAGTATCTGAGAGTCGTTTTGATGATGACCTAAGAAACATAGGTCTGATTGCATATAACGAAAAAGGTATTCTGGAAATAGAAATTAGAGACCCTGGTGGGAATATGGTCACAGGTTATCTGCCAGAAATACCGCGTCATCAACAGCCATTCACTAGGATGGCAGCGAGTGCTATCCGTGGCGAGGCCGGTGAAGACATGGTCGGTTATCGAGATTATCGTGGTGTGCTTGTCTACGGCGTGTGGCTCTGGGATAGCTTATTAGGACTAGGAATTACAACGGAGATTGATGTTGAAGAAGCATTGAGACCCTACAGAGTCGTTTCTTGGACGATGATAGGGGTGCTAGGTCTGGTGTTGTTTTTTTCTTCAGCTGGGGTGATTTTCACTCTTTTTTTTGGTGAACGTGCCAATCGTATATTGCAAAATGCACGAATAGGGTTGGAAGAAGAGGTTCAGCAAAGAACGGCCGATTTACGTAAGAATGAAAAGAAACTGAATAAGGCATTAGAAGCGTCTAAATCTGCGGCACATGCCAAAACGGCGTTTCTGGCTAATATGAGTCATGAAATACGCACGCCAATGAATGCGATTATTGGTTTTTCGGAAATTCTCCTTCAAACTAAATTAGATGACATGCAGAATAAGCACATTAATACAATTAATCGATCTGCTAAATCATTACTATCTTTGCTTAATGATATTCTCGATATTGCAAAATTAGAAGAAGGGCGGTTTGATATTGAAACGATTATTTTTAATCTTCCGCAAGTAATAGATGATGCGTTATCAACACTAAGTATTAAGGCGTTAGAGAAAAATATCACGATTAATTTGCAATATGACTCAGCGCTGTCAAATTGCTTTATTGGTGATCCAGCACGGTTGAGACAAGTATTGATCAATCTTATCGGTAACGCGATAAAATTTACTGATAAGGGTAGTGTCACGCTTCAGGTAGAGCCTACAACTAAAAAAGATTTCCTGCATTTTAAAATTAAGGACACAGGCATTGGTATCCCAGAAGATCGTTTAGAAGCAATTTTTGCACCATTTGCTCAAGCAGATACATCAACAACGCGGAAATATGGTGGCACTGGACTTGGGACGACGATTAGTCGACAAATCGTCGAATGTATGAAAGGAAAAATTTGGGCGGAGAGTGAAGAAGGAACTGGGTCAACATTCCATTTTACCGTTTTTATTCCTCAGATTACTTGCCCTCCTTCTTATAAAACTGGTACAGGAAACATTCAGGCGGTGTATCGTGCTACGCGTTCCTTGAAAATTCTACTGGCAGAAGATATCCCTGAAAATGCTGAATTGGCTTCGATTCGCTTAAAAGCGATTGGGCATCAACTTGATGTTGCAGTAAATGGCTTAGAAGCGGTGGAAAAATTTAACGAAGGAAGTTATGACTTAATTCTGATGGATGTGCAAATGCCAGTTATGGATGGTTTAGACGCTACTCGAAAAATCAGGCAAATGGAAGTTGAACGGGGTGCCCATATTCCCATTATTTCTTTGAGTGCTAGTGTATTGGCAAAAGATAAAGTGCATTGTATTGAAGCAGGGATGGATGGGTTTATCAGTAAACCGATAGATTTTAACGAATTGTTTGCAGAGATCGCCAAGGTTGTCCCAAAAGATAGTGGCACGGTAATTGATGAATCAGAAATTTCACCACAAAAGAGTAATACGGATTTTCCTGAATTAAAGGGTATTAATACTCGGCAGGGACTTAAAAACTGGCGTGATGCTAAACGCTATGCTCAAAGCTTAATTAGTTTCTCGCAGAATCATCTGCAAGATGGCCTGCTCATAAAACAAGCGTTAGAAAATAAGGACTTTGAAACCGCTGCGAGAATAAGCCATGCTTTAAAGGGTGTGGCAGGTAATTTGTCAATTACATATCTCGCAAATATTGCGACAGAAATTAATAGTGCACTAAAAGAAAAGCGTAGTGGGTATGAGCCATTAGTTGATGAATTGAACAAATCTATTGATGAAATAGTGGTAGTCATTAGTCAGTTGAATAAAGAAGCTGATACTAGGAACAATAATTTGCAACATGATTTCGATACTAATAAAGTATCAAAACTCTTTATCGACATGTTGGCGGCACTTGGGACAGATAATCCTGATAACATTGAACCGATACTTGAGCAGCTAAAAAGCTCGCTAAATAGGGGTCAACTAAAAATACTCGTTGACAACATTGAGAATTTTAGTTTCCGCGAGGCAGAGCGTACAATCCAAAATTTGGCTGAAGAATTAGGTCTAGATATAGGAAGCAAGCATGGCTAATAAGAAAATTCTTATCGTTGATGATGAACCCAATAATTTACAAATCTTACGCCAGATTTTGAATGCTGATTACTCATTAATTTTTGCAAAGAATGGTAAGGAAGCGTTGGATGCTGTGGCAAAGCATCAACCGGATCTTGTGTTGCTAGACGTGATGATGCCTGAAATGGATGGCTATGAAGCCTGCCAACGTATAAAAAGTAATCCCGAGACGCAATCTATCCCGGTTATTTTTGTTACTGCAATGAGTGATGTTGATGATGAGTCGCATGGGTTTGATGTGGGTGCAGTAGACTATATTATTAAGCCAGTTTCGCCACCCATTGTATTGTCTCGAGTGCGTACGCATTTGTCGTTGGTGCATGTTAATGAATTAAAAAAGAGTCGGCGGGCTGCGGTCTATATGTTGGGTGAAGCTGGTCACTATAAAGATGTTGATACTGGAGCGCATATTTGGCGTATGGCAGCCTATAGCTGCGCTATTGCGAAAGCAGCAGGGTGGATTGCAGAAGCCTGTGAGCTCATTGAGCTTGCGGCACCCATGCATGACACGGGGAAAATAGGCATTCCCGATGCGATTTTGAAAAAAACTGAAAAATTAGATGCCGATGAATGGAAAATAATGAAAAGTCACTCAGTTATTGGGCACAGCATTCTTTCTAAGGGCGATACACCATTGTTTAAACTGGCCGCCGAGATTGCGCTTTATCATCATGAAAAATGGGATGGTAGTGGTTATCCAGAAGGATTGGCCGGTGAGAATATTCCTGAGTCTGCTCGAATCATTGCCATTGCAGACGTTTTTGATGCATTGACCATGAAACGGTCTTACAAAGAGGCTTGGTCAATTGAAAGTGCAGCTGCGGAGATAGAGAAAGGAGCAGGAGCGCACTTTGATCCACACTTGGAGAAAATATTTATGAATATTTTACCAGAGCTGATTGCAATAAAGAATAATTGGAGTTCAAGGCTTTAAAATGAGCTGTTTGAAATTTAAAAACCTCTAATAGAGGTTGAGTAAACCCAAAGAAAAGTGTTCTTCATGGATGCAAGATTACAAGCACGGAAGCCTTACTGTATAAAACTACGATTATCATTTAGTATCGACGACTAAACTTGAAATTCCCCGTGCCTTGTGGCTTGCCGCGAGGTATTGCGGTGTAGGGCGCGTGGAGAAGATTTATTTGTCTTTGCGAAGTATTTTTTAGAGATATCGGAATAAAATGTAGAGAGTTGCTGCGGAAGATGGCTCACGGCAACGAGATGTTGCTCTGTGCTAGAATTTGCGTAATTGATATTGGGTAGCATCAAGTGGTAACGTTACCGATGATGTTTGGAAGGAATATATCATGAATCAGACGCAATTGGCATCGAATGCTGATTTTGATATGGTGTAGTAAAGCAATCGGCCGAATGATCGATTAATCCGGTATTAAACCGGAGGAATATTAACAGAATATTTGAAAATAATAGGAATAGAGGGCGTACAAAATGATTACATCAGCATATATTAAACAACACATCGAAGAATCATTGCCTTGTGAGCTAGTACGTGTGGAGGGGGATGATGGGCAACACTTTCAAGCAGTTATTGTGAGTGCCGAATTTCGTGATAAAAATATGATTCAGCAACATCAACTAGTTTACAGTGCGTTAGGCGATAAAATGAAGCAGCAGATTCATGCGTTATCGATGAAAACATTGACGCCTGAACAGTGGTCAGCTAGTCAGGCGTCAAGTTAGGCATTTATTTGAGTTGCGTTAATAAACGCTTCGCTTCTTCAATTTGAGTGAATGTACTCTCAGAGGAAAGTACTTTTTCAAGTAGCTCTATAGCTTTGGACTTGCCCCCTGATTTAGCCAGTGCTGCGGCCAAATGATATTGAATTTCACCTGAGTTAGGTGCTAGAGTGGCTGCTTTTTCTAAGAGCGTTACTGCTCGTGTGGTATCTCCATTTTCTAATAAGATCCAGCCTAGGGTATCTAGAATAGAAGGTGCTTCTGGTGCATTTTGAAAAGCTCTTTCAGCATATTCAATAGCGCGAGAATCATTCTTCTGTTGATAAAGCCAGGCTAAATTGTTAAGTGTTATCGCATGGTCTGGAAACTGTTGAGCAATTATTGCATATTCTTTAATAGCCGCATCATACTGTTTTTTATCTAAATAAGAACTGGCGAAATATAAGCGTGCTTGTGCATCAGATGGGTTATCAGTAAGCCATTTGTTCATCTTAGCATTCGCTTCTTTTTCTTTCCCAATGCGGCTAAGTGCGTCGTGTAGTTTAATCATGATTGCGCTGTTTTCTGCAACAGAAATTGCTTTCTCATAGGCTTCTATAGCGAGTTCAGTCTTGTCCTGTGATACTAATAAATCACCTTCAAGCACATATCCAATAGGAGACTCATTATGTTTCTTCTGAATATCTTTAATTAACTCTAGCGCTTCATTCTCATTTTTATTTTGTACGGCAAGTTGCACTTGGGAAAGTTTTGCTTCAAGAAAGTCAGGGTTAATATCTATCGCTCTTTTTAATGCTGCAGAGGCTGCCGAGATATCATTCATTGAAGCATGAATGGAAGCGATCCTAAATTGAACTTCGGCTGACTCAGGTGATCTTGCCGCGATCTTTTCATAGTTTTCTAATGCAGCAGTTTTATTGTCGTTAGCCAATTGCGACTGAGCTAAAATTTCTAAAACACGGATATCGTCTGGATGCGTGCTTAACAGTTTTTGAGAGATAAGAAGTGGTTTGTTTTTTTCACCTGCACGTAAATAAAAAGCGGCTAATTGAATTGCTGGTTGGAGTTCATCAGGATTTCTGTTTCTCGCCAGCTCAAACCATTTTGTGGCCGAGTCCATATCTCGTTGACTTAATGCAAGATTAGCTAGTGCATACATTGCTTGAAGGTTTTTTTTGTCTTTTTCTAGAATAGCTTCAAAACGCCTTTTTGCAGCTTCAGGATTATTCTCCTGCATATCAAGCCGAGCGAGATTAGTAACAGCTGGAAAATAATCAGCTTGTATTGATAATGCCTTATTGAAGCTAGCACGAGCACTAGGTGTATCTTTCTTACCCAAATAAACACCGCCTTTTAGGTTTTGGAAAAGTGGATTATTTGGTTGTTCCTTCTCAAGCATCTGAACTGCATCTAGTGCTTTATCAAATTCTTTAAGTCGAATATGAGTCATTACCAATAAAATACCAGCTCTTGTTGAATCGCCATCTAGGTCAATTGCTGCTTTTAGCTCGGCGATGGCATGTTCATTATCGCCTTGTGCTATTTTACTAATAGCGAGTGCTGTATGCAGTGCAGCGTCATTCGGTGTCAGCATACTCGCTTTGCTAAAATATTCATTTGCCTTATCAAAATCTCCCATTTGAATATAAACTTCACCTGCTAAAGCAAAAAGTTGAGGGTCTTGGTCTACAACGCCTAAAGCAGGTTTAATAGCATCAAAAGCCATATGCGCCTTTTGGTTCTTAAGCAGAACCGTTGCCAATAATTTGCGGGCATAAAGATTATTTGGGTCGGCTTTTATATATTGTCGCAAATACTGCTCTGACTGTATTAGCGATCCTAAAGCGTGTTGTATGGCACCAGCGAGCAAAACACTTGGCATGTGTTCTGGTGCTGCACTGAGTACCTGCTGAATAGAAGCTAATGCCTCCGAATGATTTCCTTGAGTAAACTCAAGTAATGCTTGAGTATAAACAACGATTAAGGAATTTGGTGATATTGCTTTTGCAGATTCAATATTTAATTTTGCTTCTTCAAATTCTTTAGTTGCAATTTTTATTGTTGCGCGAGAAATATGAGCATCTGCGTTTTCTGAGTCAAACTTAATGACATTTTCAAAAGCAGATAGCGCCTGATCAGTTTTATTCTGGGCTTTTAAGAGGTTACCTAGAAATAACCAGGCCTCGCTATTAGTTGCATTTTTTCTAACGGCTTGCATTGTGAAGCGCATAGTAGAATCTAAGTCATTCTTTGTAAGTGAATATTTCGCCAACCCAATGAGTGCTTCAGGAGAATCAGGTTCTTGTCTAAGTATTTGCTCAAATAATTCTTTAGCCTCTTCATACATTCCCAATGCTAATTGAGCTTCACCACGCAAAAGTAGAATATCCGTGGATTTACTTATATCTGGAATATCTTCCGTTTTATCTAGCAGCTGCTGAAATTCACCAATTTTTAACAGAGATTCTCCCAATATAGGAATGACTTTATTGGCATCCATTCCAAGGCCTAGCGCACGATTAAGTTCTTTTTCGGCAGACAACGCGTCGCCCGTTTCGGTATAACTTACACCTATCAAGAAGCGCGCTTCACGATTATTTGGTTCCTGTTGTATTGCATTTTTAAGTTGAATAATGGCGGAATTATTATCGCCAGACTGTTGATATTGCTTGGCCTCTGCTATTAATGTCTCGGTGTCTTTCGTATTACCACATGCCGTAATACTTAACGCCACGACAATAATTAAATTTATCAGCGATATTTTTTTTATTGAATTAGTTCTAATATTAAGCATAAAGACACCTTTTGTATTGAAGTAGCAGTTCTTAAAATTAAGATAAATTAATGAATCATATGATTTGTTTTATACTTCTAGTTATATCACACGCCGAAAATCTATGCATTTAATATAGCAGACAAAAACATTGTTAAATAGCATATATAGGATGAAAAAGGTTATGGTATGCTGAAGCCTTCAACAGCAGTGCTGGTCTTCTGTACAGTACCTGTCAACATTAGTCATAGCTATAATAATAATGTAGTTAAAATTCATTTAATTAATAGGTAATAGCTGAGAGATAATAGAATTATGGATACAATTGCAGTCGTTGGGTTGGGTTATGTGGGACTTCCTTTGGCCGTTGAGTTTGGCAAGAAAGATCGAACAATTGGCTTTGATCTTTCTGTTCATAAGATAGAGAGTTATAAACAGTATGTTGATCCAACCGGAGAGGTTTCATCTGAATCCATGCAGGAAGCAAAACATCTGGTTGTTACTACTGATGCTACAAAGCTATCTCAGGCTGACTATATTATAGTTGCAGTGCCTACGCCGGTGGATTTGGCTCATCAACCTGACTTTGCACCACTTGTTGGTGCAAGCGAAATCGTCGGTAAAAATATGAAACGAGGCGCGATTGTTATTTATGAGTCCACAGTTTATCCCGGTGTAACTGAGGAAATTTGTATACCTGTGCTAGAAAAGCATGCAGGAATGAAATGGAAAACAGATTTTAATGTGGGTTATTCACCTGAACGTATTAATCCAGGCGATAAAAAGCACACATTGACGACTATTCTTAAAGTAGTGTCAGGAGATAGCGTCGATACTTTGGATAAAGTAGCTAAATTATATGAACGCGTGATTACAGCCGGTGTTTATCGAGCATCTAGTATTAAAGTGGCCGAAGCAGCAAAAGTGATTGAAAATACTCAGCGCGATTTGAATATCGCGTTGATGAATGAACTCGCGATCATTTTTGACAAGCTTAATATTGATACAATGGATATTTTGGAAGCTGCGGGTACAAAATGGAATTTTTTACCTTTCCGTCCAGGTTTAGTAGGCGGACACTGTATTGGCGTAGATCCTTATTATCTGACGCATAAAGCAGAGATGGTCGGATATATGCCGCAGGTTATTCTGGCTGGCCGTCGTATTAATGACAATATGGCTAAATTTGTTGCTGAGCAAACTATAAAACTTATAATTAAAGCTGGGTTTAACGTGCGCGGTGCAAAAGTAAATGTCCTAGGGCTGACTTTCAAAGAAAACTGCCCTGATTTGAGAAACTCAAAGGTTATTGATGTGATTCATGAACTTCAAGACTATGGCGTTGAAGTCCATGTGCATGATCCTGTCGTAAGTCAGAAAGATGCACATCATGAGTATGCTATTGAGTTAGAGTCATGGGAAAATTTACCACAAGCAGAAGCCATGGTTGTTGCTGTTTCGCACCAAGAAATAGTAGCCAAATCATTGGCTGATTTTTCAGCTAAAATAATACAAAATGGCTGCTTTATTGATGTGAAATCACAATTTAATCAAATAGAATTACGTGAAGCTGGTTTTAGTGTTTGGCGTCTTTAAATTTGAATTTGAAATAGTCGAGATTATAAGCATGACAAAGTATCAAGATATTCAACAGCAACTTGAAAAAAATCAATATTGCTGGTTAATAACAGGCGTTGCGGGCTTCATTGGATCTAATCTTCTGGAAGCACTATTAAAGAAAAATCAAAAAGTCATTGGTTTAGATAACTTTTCTACAGGTTATCAGCATAACCTAGATGAAGTTAGAGACTTAGTTGGGGATAATATATGGTCTAATTTTAAGTTCATCAACGGAGATATTTGTAACTTAGGTGACTGTCATAAAGCTATTGAAGGCGTTGACTTTGTTTTGCATCAAGCTGCACTCGGTTCTGTCCCGCGTTCTATTGAAAATCCAATTTTAACCAATCAAAATAATATTACCGGATATCTAAACATGCTGGTGGCATCACGTGATGCCAGAGTAAAACGTTTTGTTTATGCTGCCTCAAGTTCCACTTACGGTGATAGTCCTGGGTTACCTAAGGTTGAGTCAGTAATAGGACAGCCACTTTCGCCTTATGCCGTTACCAAATATGTAAATGAACTCTATGCGGATGTGTTTTCACGTTGTTATGGAGCTCATTCCATCGGTTTGCGTTATTTTAATGTTTTTGGCCCCAGGCAAGACCCAAATGGGGCATACGCCGCTGTTATACCGCAATGGATAGCTGCACTTATTAGGAATCAACCTCTGTACATTAATGGTGATGGAGAAACTAGTCGTGATTTCTGTTTCATAGAAAATGTTGTGCAAGCAAATCTACTATCAGCCCTGGTTGAAAACGACGAGTCTATCAACCAAGTTTACAATGTCGCGCTTAATGAAAGAACTTCTCTCAATCAACTCTATGAGATGATTCGTTCGTTGTTAATAGAAAAATTTCCTCACTTAAGTAAGCATCGTCCAGAATATGTTGGTTTTAGAGAAGGAGACGTTCGTCATTCACAGGCGGATATATCCAAAGCGAATAATCTACTCGGGTTTGAGCCTACACACCCGATCAATGATGGACTAAAATACGCTATGGCTTGGTACATAGCGAATGTTGTTACATAGCGATTTTTAATACAATTAAAATTTATCCTTTTATGAATTTGTAGAAACGTAAGGAACTATAAGCTTTCTTGCAATATTACTTTCAAGGCGTTTATCGGTTCACTCCGCAATGGGAAGTTATTTTTATCGTTACGATGTTCTCTGCATGTCGTAGTGGAAAGTATTACAATCATGGTGCGTGTCGTGTATCACTGGGTCAATCAATGGTACAGTTTGGCTTTCAACGATGGATAACCCTAACACAGCAGACGCAAAACAACATTGGAATCTTAACGCAGTAAAAGCTTCTTATCATTTAACTCACAGAAATTGGGGTGTATTTCTTATCTATTTCGTTATAATTACTCTTTTTAGAATTTAGTCTGGGTGTTTCATTGTTTAAATTAATTGGTGCCGTTACCGGTTTTCTTGTTCTTGGGTTTCTTGGGGCCTTTCTTGGTTTTTTTATGGGGAGCTTCATCGATCGCTATAGAGCGTTCGGTTCTGCGGGTGTTAATCCATTCAGTGCTGGTCATCGCCAAACGGTATTTATCGAAACAGTTTTTATCCTGATGGGTAAGTTGGCCAAGACTGATGGTCGTATAACGAAAGTAGAAGTGTCCCATGTAGAACAGTTTATATTGCGATTAGGTATGACCGCTGATCACAGGTTGCGTGCCATTTCGCTATTTAAACAAGGTGCCGCAAAGGGATATGACATTCGTCCCAAGCTAAGTGAGTTTGTGACCATTTGCGGGCATACTAATAGTCTGAGACAAATGTTGTTGGTTTATCTCATTATCATGGGACTATCGGATGGTGATTTAAATAATGCTGAAGAGGAGCTATTAAAAGACATTGCTCGTCGACTCGGCTATAGCGAAGCCGCATTTCTGCAGTTACTCGATATGGTAATGAACCAGACTCATTTTGCCGGTGGGCAGGTCAATTCAGTCAATGCTATTGAAGATGCATATAAGGCATTAGGTATGATGCCAAAGAATACGGATAAAGAAATAAAACGTGCCTATCGTAAATTAATGAGTCAATACCATCCGGACAAATTAATGGGGCAAGGCGTACCTGATGAAATGATTTCTATTGCAACAGAGCAAGCGAAGGAAGTACAGACTGCCTATGATCTGATAAAAAAAGAACGTGAAAAAAATCAAGCTGTGGCTTGATGGATAGGAGATAATTCATTGAAATCTAGTCTAATAAAGCCTTTGCTATTTACTTTTCGTCGTTGTCCATTTGCGATACGTGCACGTATGGCAATTAAAATTAGCAGATTTGAGGCTGAGCATTGTGAAGTTGATTTGCGAAATAAACCGCAGGCACTGCTGGATTGTTCACCCAAAGGAACCGTGCCCGTTCTACAACTCTCAGATGGAAAAGTAATTGAAGAAAGTCTAGAGATTATGCAATGGGTATTGTCTATGAATGATCCAGAAAAATGGTTTGATGGAGACAATGTACCATCTGCTGAAACAATAGAACTTATTACTAGAAATGACATTTTTTTTAAACCATCACTTGATAAATATAAATATGCGGTACATTACCCAGAATACTCGGCTGAATACTACCGAGATATTGCGGTCGAGTTTCTGCAAGAGTTGGATGATCGTTTAAGCCGAAAAGAATATTTAATGGGAGATCATCGCAGTTTGGCCGATATGGCGATCTTGCCGTTTGTTCGACAGTTTTATAACGTCGATAATGATTGGTTTCTTGCATCTAAGTATACGCACGTCATTAAATGGCTAAATGTATTTATACGATCTGATCTTTTTAAAACGGTATTGCAAAAATAGATTGTCTGACTGTTGTTAATGAAAAAAGTATCTCCTGCTGATCTAGAAAAACGCCTAGTTAACCTTCCCAAGCCAACCTATCCAGAAAATCTTCCTGTTGTAGAGCGTCATGTAGAAATACGTAATGCTATTCGTGCCAATCAAGTTGTTATTATTTGCGGTGAAACAGGATCAGGAAAAACAACTCAATTACCTAAAATCTGCCTGGAACTAGAACGGGGCATATCAGGTGTAATCGGCCATACACAACCGCGACGCATTGCAGCACGAACTGTTGCGACGCGAATTGCATCGGAGCTTAATAGTCCATTAGGACACGCAGTGGGTTATAAGGTGCGTTTTTCCGACAAAATCAGTGGTGATAGTTATGTCAAGCTCATGACCGATGGTATTTTGTTGGCTGAAACACAGGGTGACCCCCTATTGCAGGGTTATGACACAATCATTATTGACGAGGCGCACGAACGTAGCCTGAATATTGATTTCTTATTGGGCTACTTGAAACGACTGCTCCCAAAACGACCTGACTTAAAGATAATTGTCACATCTGCGACGATTGATGCGGAGCGATTTTCAAAGCATTTTAATGAAGCACCAGTTATAGAAGTATCTGGCCGAGTATATCCAGTTGAAATACGCTATCGTCCTGTTAATATTGGTAATGTCGATCAGGATATTCAGCAGGCTATTTTAGATGCGGCTGATGAGTTAAGTCGTGCGGGTGATGGTGATATTTTAATCTTTCTTCCTGGTGAACGTGAAATCCGCGACACAGCTGAGTCATTACGTAAACATCATTTTAATCATCCTGGGGGCAGTGCGGCAGGTATTGAGATTTTACCTTTATTTGCACGTTTATCTTTTGCCGACCAAGAACGCGTTTTTAAACCAGGCAACACCCGCCGTATTGTATTAGCCACAAATGTTGCGGAAACATCACTGACCGTACCAGGTATTCACTATGTTATTGACACGGGTCAAGCGCGTATCAACCGTTACAGTTATCGTAACAAGGTCGAACAGCTACAGATAGAGAAAATCTCTCAGGCATCTGCAAATCAGAGAGCAGGGCGGTGCGGTCGTGTGGCTAGTGGGATATGTATCCGTCTTTATGATGAAGATGATTATTTATCACGACCTGAGTTTACAGACCCTGAAATCTTGCGTTCTTCACTTGCTGCAGTTATCTTGCGAATGAAATCGTTAAAAATTGGCGAGGTTGAGAGTTTCCCATTTTTGCAACCGCCTCAACAACGGATGATTTCAGATGGCTATCAGTTGTTAGCTGAATTGGGGGCAGTGGATGACAATAATCGAATGACTCGTATCGGTTGGCAATTAGCTAGATTTCCAATTGATCCAAGAATTGCTCGCATGATACTAGCTGCAAAAGCTGAGAATTGCCTGACCGAAATTCTTATCATTGCCTCTGCATTGAGTCTACAAGACCCTCGAGACAGGCCTTTTGACAAACAAAATGCGGCAGATAAAGCGCACGCGACTTTCCAAGATGAGCGCTCTGATTTCATGAGCTTTCTAAAATTATGGGAATTTTTTAATGGATTATTAAAACATAAAAAATCTAATAAAAAATTGGCCTTACAATGCCAAGAAAACTTCATATCTCATCGTAGAATGCGTGAGTGGCGAGAAATCTATAGCCAGTTACATGTGTTAGTTAAAGATCTGGGGTTGAGGTCGAACCAAGTTGCTGCTAGCTATGATGAAATTCATCGCGCTTTATTGGCTGGTTTATTAGGAAACATTGGCTTTAAGACGGATAAAGATAGCGAGTATTTGGGTGCGCGTGGTATCAAATTTTCTGTTTTTCCTGGCTCTGTACTGAAAAAAGGAAAAGCCAAGTGGATTGTTTGTTCGGCATTAGTTGAAACAAACAAGCTTTATGGGAGATGTGCCGCTAAGATCGACCCTACTTGGCTTGAAAAAATAGCTAATGGATTATGTAAAAAACACCACTTCGATCCACACTGGGAAAAGCAACCTGCGCAAGTGACTGCTTACGAGCGGGTAACACTCTACGGGCTTACGGTTGTTCCGAAACGACGTATTAATTTTGGTGCGATTAAGCCAAAAGAAGCGCGTGAAGTGTTCATACACAGTGCATTGGTTACCGGAGAATTTGTTACTAGTGCGCCTTTTCTTACGCATAACCGTCAACTCATTAATGATATCGAAGAATTGGAACATAAGGCACGTAGGCAGGATGTGTTAGTCGATGATAAAGAAATCTATTGCTTTTTTGACGCTATTATCCCAAAACACGTATGTAACGGCGCGGGTTTCGAGAAATGGCGTAAGCAAGTGGAACAACAAAATCCGCAGTTGCTTTATCTTACCCGCGAATATCTCATGCGCCATGCAGCGGGTAGCGTTACAGAAGAACAGTTTCCAAAAAGTATGTCACTTAATGATGGCAATGAGGTTTCGCTTAATTACCGTTTTGAGCCGGGTCATATGCTTGATGGCGTCACTGTTACCATACCGTTACCGCAGCTTAATCGATTGCAATCGGCCAATTTTGACCACTTGGTTCCTGGGTTGATACGTGAAAAAATTACTTGGTATTTCAAGGCATTGCCTAAACAAATACGACGTAGTTTTGTGCCGCTACCCGATGCAGTGACACAATTTCTTGATTGTCTAGAAGAACGTGATCTATTTATCCCGTTAACTGACTTGTTATTAAAATTTATTCTTCGAAAAACAGGCAATGCACTGCCTACTGATACCTGGGGAGGCAAAGAATTGCCAAACCATT
Organism: Nitrosomonas sp.; assembly: GCA_021774265.1. Taxonomy (GTDB): domain Bacteria; phylum Pseudomonadota; class Gammaproteobacteria; order Burkholderiales; family Nitrosomonadaceae; genus Nitrosomonas. The sequence goes on along the minus strand of JAJFJG010000018.1, from coordinate 9,036 downwards.
TATTAATGAATTATAGAATTGTAGATGACGCAGACCAAGAATTAGCAATGAGTCGTGACCTGATGCATCTTCAAACGAAACTTGGTCAGGCCGCACAATTCACCTTTGCACAACCGGACAGCGATGACCAAACAAACATAGAACGAGACGACGTAATACGCTGGGATTTTGGTGATTTACCCAAAGAAATAACGTTTAATCGTATGGGTAAACAGCTTACGGGTTATCCCGCGTTGGTTTATCAAGAAAAAAAAGTGGCTATTCGATTAATCGATACTCCTGATGCAGCGGAAGCCTGTATGCGCGAAGGTGTGCGACGACTTATTCGACTTGAATTAAAAGACCGAATGAAGCAGTTAGAAAAAAACCTACCGGGTCTAAGGCAAGTAGCTTTGCAACTTACCACACTCATCGCACCAGAAGTACTTAAACAAGACATGTTAACCGCCATCACAGATCGTGCGTTTATTGGCGATGATGAACTACCGCGTAATGAACAAGAATTCACCCTACAGAAACAACGTGCACGAACTCGACTTCCTGCCGTAACTGAAGCCTTGGCTAAGGTACTACAGCTCATAGGCAATGAATATTCAACATTTAAGATGACGCTGTCAAATACAAAAGTTGGTAATACCCGATTAAGAAATGAACTTAACACACAACTGACAAATCTCATTTATCCTGGGTTTCTTAATAAAACTCCTTGGGAGCGTTTACAACATATGCCGCGCTATTTGAAGGGTATGACTATGCGCCTACAAAAATTTACAAATAATCCTCAGCGCGATGGACAACATAGCGGTAGCTTGGCAATATTATGGAATCAATATTGTCAGCGTTTAGAAAAGCACCAAGAGAGGGGGTTGCACGATGACAACCTCATGGAGTTTCGGTGGCAAATTGAAGAATTACGCATTTCTTTATTTGCCCAAGAATTAAAAACACCGATGCCCGTTTCAGTTAAACGGTTAGAAAAGTTATGGGAGAAAGCTTTACCGTAGACATTTGCTTCCGTATTTATGACTTATTGGTAAGTTTTAGTAATAATTCTAATTTCTTCATCTTAATTTACATACAAATAATAACAAATAAAGCGTCATTAAGGAGTAACAATGCAAACAATTAAAAACAATCATTTGGCCTAATCAATTACGAATGACCGACGTGTCTCGAGTTGGCAAGGCATTGTTGACTATAATGGTCAACTAAAACCGGACACCTTTATAAGCAGTCTTTCTATAAAATATATACTTAAATTTCATCGGCGATTGGGAGTGTAATTTTGAGTGTGACTGTTTGCCGTTGTAGAAAGCTAAATAATTTATAATACCCAGCTTTACTTATTCCTGGGTACTGAATCTTTCGTAATTCAATTATTCATATTAATGCCCCGACTATGCCTACCTAACGCATCAGATAATCGCAGATAATCATATAAATTTGTTTGTACTCATAAAAAAGCTGGCGTGCCTTAGTCTCAAGCACTTCTCTTTTCCTGACTCTATCAGAATCTCCAGGTTTCTTTACCCATGCATGAAAACACAGGGACTAACCGCCATCAGTCATAACGCGATATAAAAAACAGATACCCTATCAAATAATTGTCCTTTAGTTCTTCTCTAAAAACAACCATATAGTCTTTGCATTGGGAACTATTTCTGCCAAATAAAGCCCTAAAAATCTCAAAATCTCAAAAAGCTCAGTCGATCCCGCTTTTGGTCGATTATCTGACTGATTATTCATTCTTTGCAATACCAGCATCTTAAATAGCATCATTCGATCAAAGGCCCCCCATGCATTTTTTATAGTTTGCGCAGTCGTCTCTGAAAGTAGGCCGGCTAATAGATTCCAGTCAATTACACGATTTAGCTTTACAAGCGAGTCCATTAACTTGTTTCGCTGATCATGTCAATCATCAAGATTAAAGAAAGTTTAGTTGTATAATCAGGCTTAAATACGGGAATTAACCCGTGACGAAATGAGCAGCTTATTGTTTGCCTATAATGAAGCAGGCAATTTATCTAATCATGTTAATTTCCTGAAATCCTATTTAGAGCGTTATCCTGAAAATTTACAAGCTTGGAAAGCTTTGGCTAAAACTCAGGAGAATGCTGGACAATTAACTCATGCCATAACAACGTGGCAATATATCGGTTCACATTTCGTTCGTCAGGTAGAGGCTGTTACCCATCAAGCCGAGTTGATGTGGAAAAACGGCCAAACTGAAAAGGCATTTTCATTATTGTTATTAAATCTTGATAACGCGACAGCAATAGAAACACAATTCAGGATAATTTTGAGTGAATTATCCTGAAAACTGGAGCGTCCAGAGAATGCATTGTTGGCTTATCGAACTCTCTGGAAAGCAGGAACTGCCAATGAGCTTGTTGCAGAACGATTGATTCAGTTGAAACGAGATATGGGCGAGGCTGAGGAATCGATTGCTATCGGAGAAGAGGCTTATTCTCGTTTCAATCAACCTCGTTGGTTGCTGCTTTCTATGGATGTTGCTAATCAGGCCGGTCTACCGGATCAACTGAAGCGGGTTCTAAGAATGGCAATCAGTAATGAACCGCAATTTCAGAATTTAGAGATGTATTGGCTGATGCGAGCCCAATTGGACACTCATGAAAACAAACCTAAAATCGCAATAAAGCATTATCAACAAGCGTTAAAAGTTAATCCCATTTCTGCCACTGCCAAAGAAGGAATGTTGTGGAATTTCATTGGACAAAATGACAGGCGCTCACTGCGTTCCTATATTAAAATATGGCGCCATGATGCCTCAAAAAACTCATCTTTATGGGGCGTTTATGGTCTGGCATTGGCTAAAGTTGGTCAAAATAAAGAGGCATTGCCTTGGTTTGAGCGCAAAGCACGAATCAGTCCCGATGACTATCTATGGCTGCTTACCTATGCAGATGTCCTTAGCAAAGCAGGACATATAGATGCAGCCTGGCGTGTGCGTAAATATGTTTTATTTAACTTAAGATTGCGCTTTAAGCAAACTGAAAATGTGCCTGACAAGGATATAAAGAGTTTATTGCATCCCCAATATTTAGCATTGATTCGGGATTTGGAAGGTGCAAATGCTGATGTATCTATTTTGAAAATGTTTCTTGCCAAAGGATATGATGATCCTACTGTTCGAGAATTGCTTATTGCTGCGTATTTGTCTCAGGAAAATTATTCCGCTGCTCGTTTTTGGTTATTAGAAAATCATGTCGCCAGACAAAAAATACCGGCTTGGCAGCGCCTTGCTTTAGCCCTAGCGGAAAATGACCTAACCGTTGCTGCACATATCCTTGAAAAAGAAAATGATCAGCTTTCTACATCGAATAAAGTCGAGACTCTTAAGCGTTTAAACAGAAATGAAGAAGCTTTGGCATTAACCTATGAACTTCTTAAATTACATAATGATCAATCATCATTTCAAGCAGCCCTTTTTAACTCCAGGGATGAATTGACGGTAAAATCAAGTAAGCAAGTTGCAGTGGCCTTGAATTATAAAAGTTTTGGAGAATTAAATATTATTGAGAGTCGAGCGCGTTTTAATACGCCTTATCTCCACGGAGCATTAGCACTTGAATTAAAGCAAACTCAGCTAGATTTTTCAGGGTCCGACATCGTATTACCTGTAAATAATGAGGTAGATATAACAGGAGGGTTTAAACATCCTCTGCGAGATGGAGTGTTTCAGGTTAATCTGGGAGGTAATCTTAGAGAGGATAAATCTTTAGTTCATGGTGCAGTTAAGGTCAGCCAAAATGTAACTAATAAATTGAAGGCGCACCTGCATCTGGGAATGAACGAAATCAGTGAAGTAACAGGGGGGCTAAGGTCACTCGGTGCAAAGGATGCGGTTTTATTCGGCTTATCTTCTAATTTAACAAAGCAAATATTCTTGTATTTTGATATTGATGGGCATCGTTATTTGACTCGGCAAGGGAGCACTTTGGGTAAAGGCTATAAGTTACAGACAATTCTTGGAAGCTCTCTGCTAACAACAGACATGCAAGATTGGCAGATCAGGCTCCAAGGATCTTGGGAGAGTAATAGCCTTGAGCAGACACTTTCTTCTGAATTGATAGGGCTAGTGGGACCTTCCGTAGCAGGTGTTGAGACCCTGATCGCGCCGAAATTTGGCACACTAGGCTTAGGTACAACATTTCGTTATGGGGCATCTGATCAGGGAGTGTTGCGACGACCCTTTGTTCTTGCGGATGTTTGGGCGGGACGGGTATGGCCTGCCAATGCATTGGGGTATAACGGACGAATAGCAGTGGGAATTTCATTATTTGGTTCCGATACGCTTAGTGCTGAAGCTTTTTATAGTAATGTCCAAGGTGGCCTGACTAATCAACCTTTTAAGGGGGCAGGCATCCAATATTCGATTCGCTTTTAAATCTGTTGACAGTATATCTGGGGCGAGCTACGATCCGATTCTGTATTATCATTTCTGTGTTTGTATACTCATCACACAACACAATTCGTCACCTTGACGTAAGCGTCCAACGACTCCATCGTATGCGTGTAGCGCGACCATCTAAGAATTTCCAATAAACTTCATTATTCTCAAATATTTTCATGAGGATAGCAAACGACATTACTCAGACAGCAGCAAGAACATTTAGATACTTGGCTGTCGAGTGGTTTTTCGAAGGTGGCTTATTGTCGACAGTATAAGCTGAATTCCAAAACGTTCTCGAACTGATTGCGGATTTATAGATCCCAGCAAGTAGCCTCAGTTGCACCGACTTTGATTCCAATCGAGATCAAATCACAAGCTTTGTCATCTGGCATGTTATGTTTACGTTTGACGCAAGGGCATACACTGGAATTGCCAGCAGATTTATCAGCCCAGTGGTTGGCAGAATTACTGAAATGCCTGGATTAATTACCAATCCGGGGAAGATCAGATTGGCGGTTGAGCCAGTTCATATGCGTCGTGGTATTGCTGGTTTGTCGATGGTAGTGCAACAATCCCTTGAGTATACGCCCTGTGCAGGATCAGCTTTTGTGTTTTGCAATCGCTCCAATAATCGCATCAAGGTTGATGAAGTAGAAGTATTTTTAAAAAATCAAGGCAAGCAACGGTATTTGTGGCGAGCGATAGAGCAAGATGGTGAAGTGGCCGATGTTTCGCTGCGGGCGCTCCGGGATGGCAAAACTGCTAAGCGCTTCTTCAAACAATTTCTCAAGAAATGTCGAAATGAACCCAAGAAGATAGTGACAGATAAGTTGAGAAATTACGGTGTCGCCCACCGAGAACTTGTCCCTGACACGATTCACGATACTTCTCAACATGCTACAATCGTTCCGAGCTTTAACACCAACCAGCCAAGTACGAGGTATGCGCCGGTTCAAGTCTATGGTACAGGCACAGCGATTCTTGAGGATCCATCAATCTTTTTAATCTTGGCCGTCATCTAGTATCTGCTAGCCATTATCTGGATTTGAGACAAGGGGTTTTTGCGTCTTGGAAAAATGTTACATTAGCATAAAGGCGATAGTCCCAGTATTTTGGCATCCTATGAAAGTTACTTGCAATATCCTTGCCGATGCTCTGATCGAAAAAACGCGTCTTAATGCAGCCCGAAAAAAACACTACTTATGTAAGTTTCAGCGTACTGCGCGCCAGCGTCGCGCTTGATATGGAATTGATGCAGTTGTGCACTTACCGGGATTATCACACGCCACTCTGGTAATGCCGCCATTTGAAATCCGACATTGCGAGATATTCTTAAATATTAAATAATGCACCAACTTGCTTATTTTTTGCAGCAGAGCCGATAATCGACTGAAAAGCGATAAAGCACCAAAACTTAAAATTACCCTTTAGTGCCTGAGGAATACCGAGAGAGCGAATGAATAACAAAATTAAAGTTGAAAAACCCTTGGTCGTCCTACATGGCGATGAAATGGCGCAAATTGCATTTGAACGGATTCTCGAGCGATTCGTTGTTAACAGGTTGGATATTGAGCTGATTGAAATAGACCTCGCTGCCAAAAATCGACTAGTTACCAATGGACAAGCAGTCGTCGATGCGATTGAGGCACTAAGAGAATACGGTGTCGGCGTCAAAAATGCTGGTATGACGGTGAATCGCCAACAACTGGATGAATTGCTCGCTAATCACCCGGATATCATTGAAGCGAAGCTGAATAAATTGGCCACTAAATCTCCAAATGGGGCTATACGAAAAGGCATTGGCGGCAATATTACCCGTGAGGATATCCAGTTTCGTAATTTGCAGGTCAGACAACCAGATTGGATTGGCCGGGATATTAAAGTGACGACTATGGATGGTGGCGGAATCAAAGACAGCCACAATGAACTGTCGGCAGCTACCGGCGTGGTCAAGCTGGTTTTTGTAGGCAGCAGTGGCAATCCGGTGGAATTACATCGTCGCTTTATTAACAAGGGTGATCCGTGGCTGCTTGCCAGCAATGACATTGAAGCTGTGACTAGCTGGGCCCACAATTTCTTCCAACGAGCCATCAATGAAAAACGGGACGTGTACCTTGGCCTGAAAGACACGGTTATTCCTGGTTATGACGGCGTAATGCGTACCGCCATAGAAAAAGTCTTTACCAGTAGCTATAAAAGTCAATTTGACGAATTAGAACTAGCATTTTTCTACGAGCTGATTGATGCGCAAGCGGCGCGAATTGTCTCCAATCCGCCTAAACGCGCACTTTGGGGCGTACCGGACAACAGCACCGGGAGAAAGCTTTACAAACTGGTCGAACAGCTTAAGAAATACGGTATTCCCAGCCGCAAACACCAGGTTTCAATATCGCGCATGAGTGCGGGTGGCGGTGATCAATACGGTAGCTTTAATATGCCAATGGAAGAAGACGGCATCCTCAAGGTTATCATCGATGGCGAAGAAAAACATGCGCGCAGCGTCCGGAAAAATGACCCAGTTCTACTCATGTCAAATGACCGTCTAGCGATCAAGGACTGGATTAGTCAGGTATTTCGCGATGCCTCAGTGAATGACAAGGAAGTATATTTCGGATTGAAACGTGAATACATGGAGTATGACGAGGTATTTAGTACCGTAATTACAGATGTGCGATATGAATTGGCAAAAGCAAACACTCCACCGCCATCATTCATGATTATGCGCCCCTCGAGCCAACTGAAAAAAATGATAACCGATCCTCCCCGAAGCGCACTTTATCCAGCGCAAAATCTAGACGGAGATATTTTCTCGGACATATCAGCAGCACTGGGCGGTAGCCTGGCCACTGCCAGCTCTATCATTGAAAGCAAAGACGGTACGATGCTGTTTGAAGCCCCACATGGCACCGCACATGATTTGTATCTCAGGTATTTGGAAACCGATGGAAAAGAGGCACACTTCAATTCATCGGCATTGATTTACGCGCTAGCTAATGCTTTGAATATTCTGGCAACGCGAGAGGACAATGAGCTCCTGAAGGATTATTCATTGAAGCTAAAAGAAGCGCTGATAGAAACGGTAGCACAGGGCATTATTACGGGCGACCTGAAGGGAAAGACGACTGACCCTGATTCGGAATCCATCGTCGATATGAATGACTTCCTGAATGCAGTGGAACAAAACATTGTCTGAGGGACTCAAAATAACGAAAAATGCAAGACAAAAGGGGTTTGATTGTTCACAGTAACAGTATTAAGTCTAACGGGTTGAAGCCCCGTCTGAGGGATTGTCCGTACGCCTCGGTAGCATGAGAAAGCAGCGTCTTGGTAACATGGGATCGTGAGTTTTCACACATCAGTAGAGTAGGTCGCAGCGCGCAAAAGGCATGACAACTTTGGTATATGGAGACTGGTGGAGTAACCTCCAAATTTGACTATTCTGAGATTACTGAGCTAGGCCCGATTTTATGGACGGATAAATTGATGGTATTTTATCAACTTATCAGGAGAAACCATGAAACGAATACCGCACCGATTATTTACAGAAGAATTTAAAAGAGAAGCGATAAAGCTTGTTACAGAACAACACCTCAATGCGGCTCAAGCTGGCAGGCAGCTAGACATTGATTCGAAATCCATACGTTTATGGATAGTCCAATCTAAACATGGCAAACTTACAGGCACCCTTTGGGTTGCCAAGCTAACGGCAGAGCAACAACGCATTCGTGAACTTGAACGAGAACCGGCAATTGCTAAAATGGAACGCGACATATCTGGCGTGCTGGCAAAATAGTGTCTTCACGTAAACTTGAAGACGTGCGCCTGGTTGTTGCCATTAAAGCAGCCCATGCACGTGGGCGCGGCATCTATGGCCCACTCAAGGTTCTTAGTGAATTACAAGCCCAAGGTATTCATGTTGGTTTGAATTGTATCAGGCGTTTGCGTAAGTTGCACGGAATTCGTTGTACTCATAAAAAGAAATTCAGAGTTACAACTGATTCCAAACATCACTTGCCACTGGTTAAGAACTTACTGGATCGACAGTTCTCATGTACCCAACCTAATCAAGTCTGGGTGGCAGATATTACCTATATTCCAACCAGAGAAGGATGGTTGTATCTTGCTGCAATCAAGGATTTGTACACTTGTGAAATTGTAGGCTGGTCTATGGATAGTCGTATGACACAAACTCTGGTAATAAATGCACTCACCGCTGCCTATTGGAAGAAAAAGCCTGCCCCGGGTCTGATGCATCATTCTGACCGCGGTAGTCAGTATTGCAGTGCCGCTTACCGTGCATTGCAAGCTAACTACGGCATACAAACCTCAATGAGCCGTAAAGGTAATTGCAGGAATAACGCACCAATGGAGAGCTTCTTCGGTTCGATAAAAACTGAAAGCTTGCATCATTATCAATTTAAAACAAGAAACAGCCCTAAGCAGGTTGTCTTTGATTATATCGAAGTGTTTTATAATCGCGATAGGCGACATGCAAAAATCGGTAATCAAATACCCGCCGACTTTGCTGAACAGTTCTACAATCAAAAACAAATCGCTGCATAATGCTAGCGACTTATCCGTCCTCTAATGCGGACCCAGCTCAAGCTGATGTCTTTTGTGGT
>JAJFJG010000170.1 GCA_021774265.1 Nitrosomonas sp. | reverse complement strand
TAAAAGTAGATCCGTACCAAATAAATTTGTTTGATGGAAAGAGCTGCTTTGTATGAGCATTTTATCAACCATTTCGACCAGAAAATAGTCTGTTATTTTATCATTTTCGGTCGAAATGAGAGCTAAAAATACACTCGTTATCTTACATTATCAATGAGTTGGATTGTTATCCAGGGTCGACTATGTAGCGAACCAGTGTCGTCATCACAACCAATCTGACGTTCTCAGAATGGAGTAACGTATTCATAGACCCCAAGATGACAACCGCACTTTTGGGCCGACTGGCTCATCATTGTCACATTATCGAAACCGGCAACGAATCATTCCGCTTCAAACAAAGTAGCGTAAGTGCAAAGAAACGAATTCAATTGCGGGAAAAAGAAAAATATTCACCACCAGAATAAATCGATTTAACTTAAGTTATCTGATATAGAAGCCATTTTGGCTGAAAAAGGGATTGCTGTAACTCATGAATCGATTCGATTGTGGTGTACAAATTTGGTCCCAAATATGACATGAAGCTGAGACGTTAACACCAAGGATATGGTGATACACACTTCCTTGATGAAGTATTTTTAAAAACTCAAGGCAAGCAACGGTATTTGTGGCTAGCGATAGACCAAGACGGGGAGGTTGTTGATGTTTTTCTACAAGCTCGTCGAGATGGCAAAGCTGCTAAGCATTTCTTCAAACGGTTTTTCAAGCAAAAACGAGATGAGCCGAGAAAAATAGTCACTGATAAGTTGAGAAGTTGCGGCGTCGCTCACCGAGAACTTGTCCTGGCACGATTCAAGACACCTCTCAATATGCTAACAATCGTTCCGAGCTTTCACACCAGCCAACTCGGGTAAGAGAACGAGGTATGCGCCGGTTCAAGTCTATGGTAATGGCACAGCGATTCCTGAGGGTCCATGCTGCGGTGCAATCTTTTTAATCTTGGCTGTCATCTAGTATCTGCTAGCCATTACTGGGATTTGAAACAATGGGCTTTTGCGTTTTGGCATCCTATGAAAGTTAACTTGGCAATACCGTCATGAGTTATATGTATTCCAATTGCCCTTTAAATTCAGGATTTTTTTTATGATTAAAATCCGAAAATAATTCTTGTTGCCGCATGTGGAAAGGTTTCATGGTCTGCTCGTTTCATCCCGAATCCTATTTGTATTTTTGTATGTTTGGCTATCTGGACGTGAAGCTGCGGCATGACGAGCGCTATGTCAGGTAGATTTGGGCGAGATTCCCAGTTAACCTCCAGCCCCGCTATTAAATTACTCGAATACGAATAAAAGAGAGTGCTATTCACTAATTCTTCAACATGACCTTCCGACTGGACATCGGTAAAGCGAATGCCTGCCATATTAAGCGTACTCCATTTCTCATTGAACTGATAACCTGCTATATATAGCAAGTTATTCTCAAGCTCTTTACTATGTCGATAATATTCCCCATAGTATTGCCAGCCATGGATAAATTTATTGGTGTTAAGAAAATTAAATGTGCCTTGCAGTGCAACTTTATAGGCTTCTACGGTAGTATTTTCCATCGGCAGTTCAAATTCAATACCATATCCATCGGTATAGGCATATTCGAACTCGGGATTCATTAAAACAGCTTTGTGCTCAGCATCGTATTGGAGCAACGTATTGAATTCGAATTCATTTTTCTTGGCGCCTAGCGGTAGAACAAGGTCAAACACCATGGGCTCTGGAAGACGAGGTGAGTTGCTGAATTTTGACCGTTTAGATGCGTCGACAATACTAGCTGGAACCATAAGGAACAGAAAGTAGACCGCAATTATTCGAATATTCACTTTATTTTTTAAAAAATTGCATGATAGAGATTAACATGATGGTGGCTAAAGTGAAGCTCCAGAAAAGACTCGATGCAGTTACCGTTAATATGCCACTCACCACGAGCAAATTCATTGTCACCATGGCGCACTCTGAAATACTTGTTAAAGCCAATATCAACTAATCCATCATAATCACGGCATCTATCCGAATAAATCACAGTTCCTGCTGTCAATCGAACTCGGATAGTAGCTTGCAGTGTTGCTCTAGAGAAATCTGGCACAATCTCTGCATAGACCTTGCCTCGACGTTTCGATATACCAAAGATAATTGTTTTACCATAAGCCCACGGCCTCATTTGCCTCTAACACGTTGCACACCAAAATAAGATTCATCGATCTCTACAGAACCTCTCTAATTTTAATTTGAGAACGATAATAGCACCTATTTTTAAGAGTCATCTCAGTAAATTGACACACTTCAATTAGTTTAATTAGTGCTTAACTTCCTAAGACCCTTATAATAAAATAAGTTAAGCTCGAATAAAACTTAACAGGAGGGTTTAGTTGAACTGTTCCCTTTTGGCAGAATTATTTTAATCCTGAAAAAGTGTGTCAGGTAAATAACTGTAATTTTCTGACAATGTATATACAGCCAATACTATTAGGCAAGGTGGAAGTGTGAGTGCGAGCTAATAGGAGAAATTTGGATTTTTAAAAACAATTCGAAAATTACCATAGTAATAGATAACTAGAAAGGTCTCTATTTTCTAGAGATTAGGTTCAGATGATGAGATTATTGAATGAAAATTATACTAGCATTGTTATTCGCTTTTTCTGTGCATACAGTAGCAAATGCTGATACTTTTAAGTTGAATATATATTTCAACCTAGAGATTTCAGAGAAACATGGAATAGTCAAATGTCGACAGGGTGGGAATCAACTCAGTACTGACTACCACTTAATAGTTTTTAGAGATAAACCCAAGTATACAATTTTAGGAAATCTAGATTTAGATAAAGATGTTATAGGTAATGTTGAGGGGAAGCTTAATTGTGATGAAGGAGAATTTACTCTAGTAAAGTCAATCGATGTTAACGGGGACTCTATTAATCTTTTTATTTACTTGGTTGAGATCTATATTATCAAGGACAACATATTTAATATTACAAATATCAAATTGTCCGATGATCATGATTATTTTACAGAATATGAATTTATTAATGAAGCAGGTCATGCTGTAAAAAAAATAATATATAGAGATGATGATGATGATGATGATGATGATGACATAGATGACAGTGATCTTATTTATCGAATTGAGCTAAGGAGAAAATAAGGGTCTGTTGCAAAAAATAAGCAAATTGGTGCATTATTGAGTTTTTAAGGATATATCGCGATGTCTGATTTCAAATGGCGACATTACCAGAGTAGCGTAATCTTCGATTGTGTTAGATGGTACTGTAAATACTCCATATTTAACACAACTACGTTCGTAGAAAAATCATTCTGCATTTAAAAATGCAATGGGTGTTAAATCATTACTTGATTACGCAGAACCTCCAGCCAGTTATATGCTTACGCAACATAAGAACGGATTGTCTGCGTTAAGTTTGTCACGCCAGCTTGGTGTTTCATATAACATTGCCTGGAGAATGAAACATAAACTGATGCAAGCCATGCTGGAAAGAGAGCGTAAACAGCCTTTATCGTGACGTGATGAAATGGATGATGCCTACTGGGGAGGAGAAAGACCAGGCGGTAAACGAGGGCGAGGGAGTGAGAACAAAGCGCCTTTTGTTGCAGCCGTAGAAAGCACCGAAGAAGGCCAGCCTATCAGGATGAAAATGCACAAAGTCAAAGGGTTCCGAAAAGAAGAGATAAAGAACTGGGGTCAACAACAGTTAAAAACTGATAGTCATGTTATTACCGATGGACTATGAGCATTTAAAGGTTTGGAGGATGCCGGGATTAAACATAAAGCTATTGTCACAGGGGGCAGTCGCAGCAGTATGGAAATACTGGCTTTCCACTGGGTCAACACCTTGTTGGGTAATGTTAAATCTGCCATGCAAGGCACTTATCATGCGATTCAACCAAAACATTTGCCACGCTATCTGGCAGAATTTGAATATCGTTTTAATCGGCGATTTAAGCTGGATACTTTGGTCGCCAGATTGGTTCATGCATCTGTCCAAACTCCAACAATGCCAGGGCGTTTGCTAAAACTAGCTGAAGCTTCTTGGTAATCAGGAAAAGTTATGGTGTTGCTCACCATGAACTTGTCACTGACACGATTCACGATACTTTTCAATACGTCAACAATCGTGCCGAGTTTTCACGCTCACCAAACCGGGTGAGAGAAAACGAGGTATGCGCCAGTTCAAGCCTGTAATGTAGACACAGAGATTCCTGAGGGCCCATACGACCGTGTAGAATCTATTCAACCTTGGGGCGCCATCCAGTATCTGTTAGCCAATATTGGAATCTAAGACAAGGGGTTTTTGCGTCTTGGAAAAATGTTACATTAGCTTAAGGTTAGTAAACTTAGTGTTTTGGCCGACCTGAAGAGTTAACTTGATAATGCCGCCTATTCTGCTTCATTCGTGTTCTATCTATGCAACATCCTATGAATAAACTCACCATCCAATTTAGCGATCAAATTCACGATGCCCCGTTGTTAGAGTGGAATCGAATTGCTGGCACAGATTACCCCTTTATGCGCTATGAGTTTCTGGCTGCGCTTGAGACAAGCGGCGCGGTTTCGCCCGAAAATGGGTGGACCCCCAAACACCTAGTCGCTTACAATGCTGCTGGCAAACTGGTCGCCATCGCCCCTTGTTATTTAAAGGATCACTCCTATGGCGAATATGTCTTCGATTGGCCGTGGGCCAACGCTTATCACGAAAACGGCCTTAAGTACTATCCCAAATTGCTGATAGCTATTCCCTTCACGCCCTGTGCCGGTCCGCGTTTGGTGGTGGCGCCAGATCAAGATGTTACGACCGTCACACGACAATGCCTACAAGCGATCATTGCCCTTGGCCAGCGGAACCATGTATCGTCGTGGCATTTGCTCTTCCCACATGCGGCACTGCTGGAACAGCTCGATCAAGTCCAATATGAGGCTGGGCTGATACAGCGGATCGGGTCGCAGTATCATTGGTATAATGACGGCTACGAAACTTTTGTCGACTACTTGGACGCGATGACATCGCGTAAGCGAAAAACAATCCGACGCGAACGTGAAAAGGTAGCAGCGCAAGGCATTACCTTCTTGCGTTTAAGCGGTGAGGAGATCTCAGCGGAGCAACTCAAAGACTTCTACGTTTTCTACCATGCGACTTATATGAAGCGGGGAAGCTACGGTTATCTAAACCACGATTTCTTTGAGCAATTGGTCGACACCATGCCCGAGAACCTGCTGTTTGTCTTTGCCCAGAAAGAGGGCGATTCAGTGGCGAGTGCGCTATTCTTATTAGGTGGAGGAACCATCTATGGTCGTTATTGGGGCTGCCTTGAACTGTATGATCAGTTGCATTTCGAAACCTGTTACTACCAAGGTATCGAATATTGTATCGACCGGAAGTTCGCTCACTTCGACGCGGGTGCCCAGGGCGAGCACAAAATTCAGCGTGGCTTCAAGCCAATCGAAACCTATTCCTACCATTGGATCGCCCACCCTGGCTTCCGTGACGCCATCGAAAACTACCTGCAACAAGAGAGCACTCATATCCGCGAATACATCGACCAGGCCCAGTCCTCACTTCCCTTCAAACAGATCAATGAATAAATGGATTGCGGATGTCACAGATTCAGCGGGTTAGTGTGGGGCCCCATTCCATTGGGTTAGCTTCTTCCTCAAATAAGCCATCACACCAACCGACGTTAAAATACACTAAGCCGCAAGAATGGCACCGGGTAATGCCGTTTCTGCTGGGAAGTGTTTCAGTGCAAGCGCAACATCTAAACCTGCATTTTGCATTCCGATTTCAATCGATAGTGCAATTTGAAGCTTTTTCTCGAACTCATAAAGTTGGACTAAGTGCCAGCCTGCCAAGTATTCGATTAAATTAATGATCACGACGATCAAGAATAGTCGCATCCCCACGTCGACAATACGTTTCTGATTTTCTGTCACTGCGATGTAGAGTGCTCACTTATTGAAGTGTAGTAGTCAAGCTCGGCGGATGTGTTCGTAAACATTGATTATTCGGCATGCGCTATGTCGAATTAATTGTCGTGTGTGAATTGCTATCTTTAAGCTGCAACGGCTTCCCCAGCCCAATGAAAGACTGCCAGTTATGCTACGGAAATGGCAGAGTAACTTGGGTTGTCTGGATAAGCGCAAACAAGAAGTTTTTGGGCGGTTTCCTAATCATGGCTGGGCACGTATTGATTCGCTTAGGGCTGATAAATGGAAACCCTGGTTCACAGGACCAGTATTAATTTCTGCTAATAATTTAATTGAAAGAGACCACGACAAGCAATCCCGTTGGGTAACGCTGGCACCGGGCATGGCTATTCAAGCATTACTAACCGAAAGAAATGAAGAACGAAGAGTCTATGTGGTTACTGAAGAAACTCGCCCTGAATATCAGTGAGTTCATGATCGTTGGCCACGATTAAGGAAAGTGGCGGAGAAAAGTGGGATAATAACCAATGGCATAAATTTATGCCATGATTGCATGTAATCCACGTCTGACTTTATTAAGAGGCTTGCGGAGTGTTTCTTTGGGAGGGGTCTCTTTTAAAGGATCGTACAAATTTGCGGGGATCGATTTCGTCTCTTTGGTTTTTGGCTGCGGATGCCCACCATTTTAGTTGAGTGAAGGTTCTACCGAAATAGTCAGCCCATCCTTCAGCGTCTACATTTTTGATGAAAGAGCCATCTTCAGCTAGAACTTCATGAACCTTTGGAATCTGAATCATAGCTGAAACCGGTAAACAACCTAGCTCCGAAAGAAAAGTACGCATTACCACTGCAGCTCTCGTGCCACCCCACTGTCCCGCCGAATAGGTGACAATAGCACTAGGTTTGTAAGAAAAAAACGAGCTTCCGAAGTGATTGAGCAGATGAGCCAATGCGGGGCTCATAGAATGATTATATTCAGGACTTACCATGACATATCCGTCAGCAGCTTCGATCTTGTTTGCTAAGGACTTAAGCTGAGATGGTGCATTGTTTTGCGCATATGAAAAGTAAGGCTTAAATATTGGCCCAACATTAAAGTCCAGCGGATCAATCAGTTCAGCAGAATGATCTCCCTGATAAATTTGCGACACACAAGCCCTCGCTACCCTCAGGCCGAGCCGAGGAGGGTTGGGTGGAGTACTTTCTCGCGCCGTTCCAAGAATAACGAGAAATTTCATGGGAGTTTTAATTTCATTTTTAACTTGGAGCATAATAGATATTACGAAGTTTACTCTTATCTATCTTGCTTTTGTGATCGCTGGGTACTGCCAAGTTAACAGTGCCTGCGTGGTAATAACAGAATGAATAAGTCAGCGACCCTATACAGACGCTATCGATTCTCTTCTGATATCATTCAGTACAGAGTGTGGTTTTATTATCGATTTAGCTTAAGTCATGGTGATATCGAAGACTTGTTAGCTGAAAAGAGGATTTTGGTAACCCAAGAATCGATTCGTCTATGTTGGATCAAGTTTGGTCCAACATATGTCAGAAAGCTGAGGCGTTGGCTTCAGGGGTGTGGGTGTTCGTTCTTACTTGATGAAGTATTCGTAAAGATTTAAGGTAAGCAACCGTATTTGTGGCGAGCAATAGACCTGGGCGGTGAAGTAGTCGATATTTTACTGCAGATTCGTCGAGATGGTAAAGCTACGGTGTTACTCACCGTCAACTTGTCTCTGACACGATCCACGATAATTTTCGATATGCCAACAATCGTGCCGATTTTTTATACCAGCCAACTCGGATAAGAAAACGAGGTATGCGCCGGTTCAAGTCCTTGGTATAGGCACAGCTATTCTTGGGTACCCACGTGATCGTGTGCAATTTATTTAATCTTGTTCGTCCTGCGAGTGTTAACTTGACAATACCTTTGTTAGTTACCATCGTTCATGGTTTAATTGTGTTTTGTTTTCAGGTAATAGAGCGCTCGATGAGTGATACGCCCAGTTTGTTAATCGGTGGCAGTGCTTCCGGTCCATTTTTAATGGATGCGAGCATGGCTAATCGCCATGGCTTGATTGCTGGTGCTACGGGTACGGGTAAAACCATTACCTTACAAAACCTGGCGGAGAGTTTCTCACGTTTAGGTGTGCCGGTTTTTCTTGCGGATGTAAAAGGCGACCTTTCTGGTTTAGCTGCGGCCGGTAGTACACACCAAAAAATTGACGCGCGTGTTAAGCAGCTTGGTATTGAAAATTATCAGTTTCGCTCAGTGCCGACAGTGTTCTGGGATATGTTTGGGAGTAAAGGCCATAATATCCGCACCACTATATCAGATATGGGGCCGTTACTGCTCAGTAGCCTGCTAGAGTTGAATGGTACACAAAGCGGGGTTCTGTATGCCTGTTTTAAGGTCGCAGATGATAATGGCTGGCTACTTCTCGACCTGAAAGATTTGCGTTCGATGTTATCTTGGCTGGCTGACAACGCAAGTGAGTTGAAGGGCGAGTATGGCAATATATCGTCATCCAGCATCGGCGCAATCCAACGCAAATTGTTAGTTTTAGAAGAACAGGGCGCAGAACATTTTTTTAATGAACCTGCGGTTGAACTAGATGATTTAATCAAGACCGATTTTTCGCGTAACGGCGTGGTGAACGTGCTTGATGTGACGAAGCTAATACACCAGTCACCAAAATTATATGCTTGCTTTCTGATCTGGTTACTTGCTGAGCTGTTTGAAAACCTGCCTGAAGTCGGTGATGCTGATAGACCGAAATTTGTATTATTCTTTGATGAGGCGCATCTGATATTTGATGACGCCGCCGATGTACTGGTCAACAAAATCGAACAGGTGGTTAGGCTGATACGCTCAAAAGGAGTCGGTGTGTATTTTGTCAGTCAGAGTCCGATGGATATACCGGAAGATATCCTTAGCCAGTTGGGTATGAAAATTCAACATGCTCTGCGCGCATTTACACCGAAAGATAAAAAAGTTGTGAAGGCATCTGCGGCTTCGTTCAGGCAAAATCCTGAGATCGATACTGAACAGCTTATTACCGAGCTGGGTGTCGGAGAAGCGTTGGTCTCAGTTTTAGATGCTGATGGCAAGCCGACACCGGTTGAACTCGTTTATATTAAACCACCCGAGTCGCGTATCGGGCCTTTAACGGATGAGGAGCGTGCTGAACATATAACGCGTTCACCATACAAAGGTCGTTACGATAAAGTTATCGACCGTGAGTCGGCCTACGAACTATTGAAGCAAAAAGCTGAAAAACTCGCAAAGTCAAACGCTCGGACAGAAGCTAAAAGATCAGCAGCTAAAAGACAGAGTACACGACAAACCCCGGTTAGAGCGATGGTAAAAAGTGCCGCAAGAAGCATGGGAAGTCAGATTGGACGACAGATAATCCGGGGTATTCTAGGTTCATTATTTGGTAAGCGATAACGCTATTATGTTATACGATGGTTAGTTGCTATCTGCAAACAGGACAAATAGTGGGTAGGAAAAATAAACGCCCTTTTTTGTTAAGGTAGAATATACGTTAGGCTGTGCATGCGGTACTGCCAAGTTAATTTCACTTGAGCGATAATAAAGAGATGAAAAATTCAGCGATTCTGTATAAATACGATTGATTTTTATCTGAAATCATTCAGTACATATTGTGGTTTTATTATCGATTTAACTTAAGCCATCGTGATATCGAAGACCTATTGGCTGAGAAAGGTATTGATGTAACTCATGAATCGATTCGTCTATGGTGCATCAAGTTTGGTTCAGCATATGCCAGAAATTTGAGATGCCAGCATCTGGGATATGGAGATACGTTCTTCCTTGATTAGGTATTTGTTAGAATTAAAGGCAAGCAACGATATTTGTGGCGAGTGATAGAGATCAAAATGGTGAAGTGGTCGATATAGATTGCTTCAAGCACATCGGGATGGTAACGCAGCAAAATACTTCTTCAACCGATTTCTCAACAGATGCCGAAATGAATCAGAGAAAATAGTCGCTGATAAGTTGAGAAGTTACGGTGTCGCCTACCGAGAAAACTTGTTCCGACACAACTCACAATACTTCATAATACGCCAACAATCGCGCAGGTACAGTTAGCTTGGCAGTACCTGTGCTTGTATATCTGCACGTTTTACTTTTGGTAATCCTGCCTTTCGTGCATTCCAAAGGTCATAAGCTGCTTGCTGTACTATCCATAAATAAGCACGCCCGCTATTTTCTACACCCAACCATCCTTCAATTCTCAATGCCATTTCAGGGGATATAGCGGCACGCTCGTTTAATATCCGAGATAAGGTGGGGCGGGCTACATTTAACTGTTCAGCAGCTTTTATTACGGATAAGCCTAATGCAGGCAAAATATCTTCCCGCAGTGTTGCGCCAGGGTGGGGCGGATTGTGCATTTTACTCACGTTTGTTCCTCTTAATGGTAATCTAGATAATCAACTAATATTGAGTCTTCACCTTCAAAGGTAAAAGTTATTCTTCAATTGCCATTTACTGTTATTGAATAATAACCGGAAAGTTCACCGGTTAAGATGTGTAGTTTCCAACTAGGAATATTCAGGTCATTCTCATTCTTGGCCACATCAAGCCTTACCAATTGCCTTGTTAGAAGTGGTACGTGATGTGTTTGAATACCTGATTTATTACCCGTTTCAAAAATACTCCTAAGTCCTTTATGTTTGAGGACTTTAATCATAGCTAAACTGTAATCCGTAACGTTACGGGGTCGTTTGTTGTTTAACGACATGCAATCTTTTTTCTTGTGGCTTAACTTCAATGTTTGCTTATTCTATTAGCCAAGGGCTAATTTTGACGCGCTATATACTGAACAAATCAAGTCAACCTGAATCACATAAATTCGTAAAAGAAGAAATAGTCCATAACTAAGTGTTTATTCTGCGTTCTGGGTATTTATGGCATTAAAAAACTTTACTTTAATACTTTGAGTTTAATGCGGCTCTGTTGCAAAAAATAATCAGGTTAGTGCATTATTGAATTTTTAAGGATATATCGCGATGTCTGATTTCAAATGGCGGCATTACCCGAGTAGCGTAATCCTCTGTTGTGTTAGCTGGCACTGTAAATACGGAATCAGCTGTCGTGACTTGGAAGAAATGATGCTGAAACGGGGATTTGAAGTAGACCATACAATGCTCTACCGCTGGGTTCAACATTATGCGCCAGAAATAGAGAAACGCCTACGATGGTACTACAAGCCAGCGATTGGTCGTAGCTGGCGAGTAGATTAAACCTATGTGAAGGTTAAAGGAAAATGGGCGTATTTATACCGGGCTGTTGATAAGTGTAGTCGCACAATTGATTTCTATCTTTCTCCTACCCGCAATACTAAGGCGGCTAAGCGGTTTCTCAGCAAAGCACTCAAGTCTATAAAGCCATGAGTACATCCCAAGACAATCAATACAGACAAAGCACCGACTTTCGGCCCCGCTATTGCTGAATTGCAGGAAGAAGGGAAATGCCCAAAGAATACGGTACACCGGCAGGTAAAATACCTGAACAATATTGTCGAAGCTGATCATGGCAAACTCAAACGCCTGATAAATCCAGTGCGCGGTTTTAAAACCATGAAAACTGCCTATGTAACGATCAAGGGGTTTGAAATCATGC
>JAJFJG010000169.1 GCA_021774265.1 Nitrosomonas sp. | reverse complement strand
TTAACAGCGTCATTCGAAAAGCCATCAAGAAACGCAAACTGTTTCCGACTGACGATTCAGCTAAAAAAGTGGTCTATCTGGTAATCCAGGATGCATCTAAAAAATCGACGATGCCAATAAAAAATTGGAAATCAGCATTGAGTCGTTTTATGATTGAAATTGAACAGCGCTTAGTGGATTATGTTTAATCAACGCTATTACACAGAATCCTTTACACCCTCGCGCAATGCCATATTTCCGTTATTTTAGTTTGCCCTATTTAATAAAAAACGCCTCCTAGATTTAACCGGTGACGTTTTATTTGCTACTTTGTGAATTTTCTTATTGATTAATGGCCTGATTCACGCATATGAATAATTGCTTCTTGTGTATGTTTTGCGGCTACTTCGGCATGACCTGCCTCAGCGTGTGTTATCGCTTCTTCTAAGTGTTTAATAGCTTCATCCATATGTTTATGGGCCTCAGCATGTTCTTTTCCGGCTTCTTTAGCATGTGCCAAACTTTCTTTTGCATGTTTAAGTAGTACCTTTGCATGACCGTCTTCCCCATGAGCTTGAGCTTTACCTGCATGCTCCATTGCTTCTGAAGTATGCGCTGCATCTCCTGCATTTGCTTGTGCATTAAGGAAAAGTGCCAAAATTCCGACTGCTAAAGTTGTTTGTATTGTTTTCATAATAAATCCTCTCGGTTCGTTGAAAAAAAAGAAGTCAAAGCAAACTTGCCCCACCCCTTTCGTTTACCGTGAGGGAAGACTTAGTCCCTTACAGCAGTTGAGCTCAAGAAAGAGAAAGTGCAACATGTAGTAAGTTATAGCATTAATCGAACTCGGTCAAGCTGGCTATTTCTGACATGTTGATTTTTATTAATATTTGTTAAAAAAGTAGTGTTTTAAATATCTTTATTGATCGTCTCGTAGGCTATCTAGCATGCTTGTATCTACGTATTGACAGTTCAATATGTTCTTGTTTCTGTTTTCTGTGGCTCCAGTGAATGCCTGTGTAGGCTCTCCCAAGTCGGATAGTATAGCAAGTGCGTTAGTAAATGTTTGTTGACGTGTGTAGCCGTTAACAGTGATCAACGTGGGAACCTTAGCTGCATGTGCCGAGTTTAAACCATTCTCAGAATCTTCTATGGCAACGCACTCATGTGCAGAAAGTTCAAGTTGCTCAAGCACCCAAAAATAAATGTCAGGAGCGGGTTTCTTTTTAGGAACAATATCACCAGCGCCTATGGCGTCGAACCAACTGGGAGAATCTTCGCCCAATGTGGATTTTAGTAAAGCAGTAACATTTTCTGGTGTGGTTGTAGTTGCAATGGCAATTTTGATTCCATCTTTGCGTAATTGATGAATTAAACGAGCTACGCCTGGCCGTAGTGGAATCTTTCCTTGTTCAAGTAAAGACACGTAATGTTTGGTTTTGGTTTTATGTAAATCAGCAATCCAGTTATCCAGATTGACTTTTGTCAAAAACTCAGGTTTGTATCTTTCTATAAAATAGCGAATGCGTTCTTTGCCTCCAGTGACGTCTAGAAGCTCCCCGTAGCAATCAATATCCCAATTCCAGTCAAGATTAAAAGCTTTAAAAGCTGTATTGAAGGCTGGTCGATGTCCATCGCGTTCAGTATCGGCAAGTGTGCCATCAACATCAAACAAAACGGCGCGAAGTTTATAACTTTTGTCAGTATTCATAGATGGCTGGCTCGTTGAAGGCGATCATTAATAGCAAGCCAATTCGGACTGCTTGGTGGTGTTTCTATCAATAAACGATCAAATTTCTCACGATCAAATTGATGTAGAGTGGCATACAGTTGATTGCCATAAGCTTGCGGTTCGGACGACATGCAAAATCTGGAGATATTTTTATTTGATGGTATGTTTTTCATACAATTTGACCAGGTGATGACGATTATACGTAAGCCTTGTGCTGCTAATTTAAGTGAGTGCTGGGTTATATATTCTGACGAGCAAGCCTCAAGTGGTGTGGTCGGTGCATAGTGTGAGTCATGACTTCCCGGTGTGCGCTCAGTTAAATTGTTTTTATTGGCTAAAATAATTTGACCATTTAGTACGTCTGCTAATGCATCTGGCAAGATACCGCCAGGTCTTACTATGGTGGGGGTGTCGTTAATAAAGCTGACAATGGTGCTTTCTAAGCCGATTTCACAAGCGCCGCCATCAAGTATCATTCCAACAGTGTCACCTAACTCTTCATATACATGTGTCGCTGTTGTGGGGCTTATCCGTCCAAATCGGTTTGCTGAGGGTGCTGCGACTGCTGTATCTGCCCCCAGTGTTTTTAGTAAATCAAGTGCGATGGGATGATTGGGTATACGTAACCCTACAGTATCTTGTCCTCCTGTAACTGTTGTTGGGATACGGTTACTACGTTGTAGAATTAGTGTCAGAGGCCCTGGCCAAAAATGTTCAGCCAATTTCCAGGCTGACTCAGGTATTTCACTAGCCCAGTGCTGTAAATTGAACATATCTGCAAAATGAACTATGAGAGGATGATTTGTTGGCCGCTGTTTTATCTCGAAAATTTTGGAGATGGCAGAAGGAGATGAGATGTCAGCACCCAGACCATAGACTGTTTCAGTGGGGAACGCAACGGTTCCGCCGGTTCGAAGTAATTCAGCAGCAGCGGCAATATTATTATGCATTTTTAAGTGGTTATTCTAGAAATTTTTATGAAATTTCTAGCATTCTATCTAATGCGCGTTTGGCGAGTTTCGATTCTTCCACAGATACCTTAATCTGGTTGACCACGTTGCCAGCTACCAAGTTTTCTAATGACCAAGCAAGGTGTTGAGGGTCAATGCGTGCCATGGTGGAGCACATGCAGACCATAGGCGACATGAATTGCACTATTTTACCTTGTGGCTTAAATTCCTCTGTGATGCGACTGACTAGGTTTAACTCGGTGCCTACCAACCAGTGCGTCCCAGGTTTAGAATCCCGAACTGTATTAATGATGTATTCAGTAGAGCCAACGTAATCTGATGCTTGACACACTTCGTAGCTACATTCTGGATGTGAAATAATCAAGCCATCAGGGTGTTTGTTACGAAAGCGCAGAATATGCTCTGGTTGAAACATTTGATGTACTGAGCAATAACCTTTCCACAAAATTATTTTGGCCTTTTTAATTTGCTCTGGTGTTAATCCGCCCATTGGTTCGTCAAAATCCCATACTGCCATTTGTTCCAATGAAATTCCTAATTGATGTCCACTCCAACGACCAAGATGTTGGTCGGGGAAAAATAAAACCTTCTCGCGTTGCGCAAATGACCATTGAAGAATCTTGGAAGCATTACTTGAGGTGCAGACAATGCCGCCATGTTCACCGCAAAATGCTTTTAAGTCTGCAGCAGAATTAATATAAGTAACTGGTGTTACCATTTCATCGGTATCTAGTACTTCAGATAACTCTTGCCATGCACGTGTGACCTTTGAAAGATTGGCCATGTCAGCCATGGAACATCCGGCTGAGAGGTCTGGTAAGATTGCAATTTGCTGTTCACTGGAAAGAATATCCGCGACCTCGGCCATAAAATGTACGCCACAAAATACTAAAAAATCAGCATCGGTTTGTGCGGCAAGGTAAGAGAGTTTAAGAGAGTCTCCCGTAAGATCTGCGTGCCTATATACATCTGCGCGTTGGTAGTGATGCGCCAAAATTACCGCATGCTTTCCAAGAGACCGTTTAGCCGCAATAATACGTTGGGTGCAAATATCGTCTTCTAGAAGGTCAAAATGCTCTAATTCAATGGTTTCTGCTTGCATAAATTATTTTACTGTTCGATTAAAAATATACATTAACATATTGGGATCTGTATTCAAATTTGAAAAATTCAATGATAGTGAATACGTTGTTGTAGGATTAATGTGCGATCTTTGTCGACAGGCTTGCTTTAGATAAGTTCATTTAATAAATTTAGGTATCATTCATTTAACTGTTTTATTTGTAAAATATGTGTTTAGGTATATCTGTTATACTTTGATACGTTAACTTCCAGAGCAGGAATTAAATTGACTCAAAATGCCTCGAATTTTAAACTGAAACTGATTATCTTTTTTCAATAGATGTTCAATCATCTCCGTTCCAGTGTTCTGCTGATTATGCTCGTTTTAATTGCGTTGTTAACCTTTTGGGTAACAAATGCGGTTGTGCCGATAATAACGAGCCAAGGAAATGATATGCATCAGAAACCGGATTATATTATTGAAAATCTGTCAGGTATTAGGGCTAATCACGAGAGTACCGTTCAGCGTAACTTTTCGGCAAAAAAATTACTACATTATTTAGATGGTGATGTAACGTATATGGAAAAACCGTATTTTGCTAATATTGAAATTCAAAAACCAATCATGCGAGTAAAAGCTGATAAAGCTCGGTTATCAGGCGAAGGTGAAAATGTTTATTTGACGGGGAATGTGAAGGTGTTAAGAGGTGAAGACAGCGAAAAAATAACGATGATGACCAGTTATTTGCATTTAATTCCTGGTGAGAATATTGCGAAAACAAATAAAACAGTTGTCTTTTCAAGAAAAAATACAACAATTAATGCAGTTGGTTTAGAGCTAGATAATCATACAGGTATTGTTCAGCTGTTATCACGGGTTAGAGCTTCTGATTATTAAAGAGTTGCTGGTTATTATCGATCAGATAATTTATAGTTGTCTTGGCATTGCTTGCTGAACGTTATTTACAATGAAATGAGCCGGGTGTTATGTCATGAGAAACGAATGAAATTATTAATTGTTTTATTGCTGATAAGTTTGCTGTTCATAGGCAATGTTTTTGCAGAACGTGCTGATCGTGACAAACCCATTTATCTGGAAGCTGATCATGCAACGGTGGAAGATGTCAATAGTGAGGATACGAATCGGGTTAGTATTTTTAGCGGCAATGTTGTTTTGACTCAAGGCACCATGGTGATTCGTGCCGACAAAGTAATTATGAAGGAAGATGATAATGGTTTTCGCTATGCAACGGCACTAGGTGACTTGGTCAGTTTTAGACAAAAGCGTGATGGGTTAGATGAATATATTAAAGGCTGGAGTCGTCGTGTTGAGTTTGATAATAAAACTGATCAATTAGAGCTATTCAGACAAGCCCGGCTCAAGCGCGGACAAGATGAAGTGAAGGGAGATTATATTTCATATAACATGACCAGTGAATTTTTTCAAGTAAGAGGGAGTAACGAGCGCGGTGTAGAATCTGGTCCTGATAGCAGGGTGCGAATAGTTATTCAGCCAAAAAATAATGCTGATGGGCCTGATACTGAAGTGCAGTTGGACAAAAAGTAGAATGAATGAAGAGGCTTGGCCACTAGATAATGAGTGAACTAAGAGCGAGTAATTTAAATAAAAGTTATCAATCACGCACAGTGGTGCATGATGTATCCTTTTCACTTACAAGCGGTGAGGTAGTTGGATTGCTCGGACCAAATGGCGCAGGAAAGACGACTTGTTTTTACATGGTAGTTGGTTTAGTTCCATTAGATGGTGGCGGCATTAGTTTGGATGAGCGCGATTTAAGTAAACTTCCTATTCACAATCGAGCGCGTCTCGGCTTAAGTTATTTACCACAAGAGGCGTCAATTTTCCGTCGATTGTCTGTGGAAGAGAATATACTTGCAGTGCTAGAGTTGCAGGATTTTAATTTTTCTGAAAGACAGCAACACTTAGATAATTTGTTGCATGATCTTAATATTAGTCACTTACGTGACAGCCCGTCGATTAGTTTGTCAGGTGGAGAGCGTCGACGTGTGGAGATTGCCAGGGCATTAGCATCACAGCCACGCTTTATTCTTCTTGACGAGCCATTTGCTGGCGTTGACCCGATTGCAGTTATTGATATACAGAAAGTGATTGGCTTTTTAAAAGAATGCGGTATTGGTATCCTCATTACTGATCATAATGTTAGGGAAACATTGGGTATTTGCGACAGAGCTTATATAATTAGTGAAGGAACTGTTTTAGCTGACGGAAAACCTGACGAAATCATTTATAATGAGCGTGTAAGAGAGGTTTATTTGGGGGAACATTTCCGATTGTAGAGGAGTTGTTATTGCTTTTGGGACCAAGTAAGCAAAGAAAGACGTAAGTCATCCGTTAATGGTTTGTAAATTCTATGGTAATTTTTAAAGATTCTCACTTGATAAGGACTTGTAGGAAGCTACTATTTCCGGCGTCATGAAACCAACACTCCAGTTAAAATTATCTCAACAATTAAAGCTTACACCGCAATTGCAGCAGTCGATACGATTGCTGCAATTGTCCACACTTGAGTTGAACCAAGAGGTAGAACGTATTATTCAAGAAAATCCATTGCTAGAGTTAAATGATGGGGCAGAGTATGGTAGTGTTTCTCAAGAAGAGTCCGTAGATTCCTCGTCAACAAATTCGTCAGATGTGAGGGTTGGAGTTGATGCTACAACAACGGTCACTGAAAGCAAAGGTGATGCAGAGTTAAACCAGAATGGTGATGTCGACTGGTATCAAGACAATAGCTATTCGCGAGATACACGTGAGGATGAGGGTGAGGCGCAATTGGCAGCCAAGCCGCAGAGTCTACGTGAATACTTGTACTTGCAACTGAGTTTAAGCCAAATTACAGCTAATGATAAGAGTATTGTTGGGTTGTTGATAGATAGTTTGGATGATGATGGTTATCTTTCACAGGACTTAGATGAATTAATCGAATTGTTGCCATCTGAACTGGAAATAAGTCTTAGTGATTTGCAAATTGCATTGACTAGCCTACAGCGTCTTGACCCTCCAGGTGTTGGCGCGTGTAATTTAAAAGAGTGCTTGACGATACAGCTGCAAACTTTGCCTGAAGATACGCCATTTCTTGAGCAAGCGTTATTGCTAGTCAAACAGCATTTGGAAAGTCTGGCATCACGTGATTTTAGTCAAATTAAGAAGCTAATGCATTGTGATGATGAATGCTTACGTTCAGCTCAGTCTCTAATTGTAAATCTAAATCCCAGACCGGGGGCTGCATTTAGCTCTATCGATACGCGATATGTTGTTCCTGATGTTATTGTTACAAAAGTTAATGATGTTTGGGTGGCCGATATTAATCCAGAATCTATGCCACGCTTGAGCATTAATCATCTCTATGCCGATATTTTGAAGCATACGCGTGATGTTTCGACACGCCGACTTGCTGGGCAACTAAACGAGGCTAAATGGTTAATCAAGAATATGCATCAACGTTCCGATACCATACATAGAGTATCCAATGCCATTGTTGAGCGGCAGCAACAGTTTTTTGAACATGGTGAAGTTGCCATGCGTCCAATGGTGCTACGAGAGATTGCTGAGATATTAGGTTTACATGAATCAACCGTTTCACGTGTGACTACACAAAAGTATATGAGGACACCAAGAGGAATATTTGAACTTAAATATTTCTTTGGTAGCCATGTTGCAACAGATACAGGTGGTGCTTGCTCTGCAACTGCAATTCGAGCGCTGATAAAACAATTAATAAAAGCTGAGAATGAAAAAAAGCCATTAAGTGATAATAAGATATCAGAGGTTCTTGGGGAACAAGGTATCGTTGTAGCACGCCGTACCGTTGCAAAATACCGCGAATCAATGCAAATTCTTCCTGCAAATCAACGAAAAACATTTTAATTAAAAAAACAAGGAGGCAAGATGAACCTTAATCTTACCGGTAATCACGTAGAAATTACGCCCGCGATGCGGGAGTATGTAACAACTAAAATAAGTAAAATAACGCGTCACTTTGATCATGTGATCGATGTCAGTGTGATTTTGTCTGTAGAAAAACATAAACAAAAAGCTGAAGCAAATGTTCATGTAAAAGGGAAAGATATTTTTGTTGTAGCAGACGGCGATAACATGTATGCCTCCATTGATAACATGATTGATAAATTAGATCGACAGGTGCTTAAATATAAGGAGAAGAACCTTGAGCGACGCAATCAGGATTCAATAAAACATCATGACTTTAATCAAACTGAATAATTTTATTTTTCTACATGAACCTCATTTCACAATTATTGCCCTCTTCAAACGTTATAGTTGATCTGGATGTTGCTAGTAAGAAGCGGGTGTTTGAACAAGCAGGATTGTTGTTTGAAAACACCCAGCATATTGCACGTAGCCATGTTTTCGAAAGCTTATTTGCACGTGAGAAGCTTGGCTCAACTGGTCTAGGTCAGGGTGTGGCGATACCCCATGGCCGGATCAAAGGACTGCGTGAAGCTGTCGCAGCTTTGATTCGGATGAAAGAAGCCATTCCTTTTGATGCGCCAGATGGTCAACCAGTTAATCTGGCTTGCATTTTATTGGTGCCTGAGAAAGCAACAGATAAACATTTGCAGATTTTGAGTGAATTGGCGCAAATGTTTAGCGATAAGAAATTTCGAGAAAGTCTTTTGCAAAGTAAGGGTGCCGATGAGATTCATCAGCTAATTTCTGGTTGGGCGCCTAATGTCTCAAATTAGTATTTCACAGCTATTTGAAGATAAAAAGGATAAACTTAATTTAAGTTGGGAAGCTGGTAACAGCGGCGGTAATAAACTGCTTAATAGCGAAGTAATTGCACAAACTAACCAGGGAATTATTGGCCATCTCAATTTTATTCATCCCAATTGGATACAAGTATTAAGTAATACTGAAATTGAGTACCTTAATAGATTGGATCCTATCTCGTTAAACCGAAAAATAGCATTACTTACAAAAAGTGACATTCGTTGTGTCATTGTGACAGATAATGCACCTGTCCCCATTCCAATGGAAGAAATGGCTAGTGCGGCGCACATACCTGTTTTACGTTCACCTTATCCTAGCCTAGAAGTTATTTGGTTGCTGCGAGCATACCTCGGTCGTGTTTTAGCTCCTTCAAATAGTTTGCATGGTGTATTGTTAGATGTCTTAGGTTTGGGTGTGATGATTACTGGTGAAAGTGGTGTAGGTAAAAGTGAATTGGCTTTAGAGCTAATTAGTCGGGGCCATGGGCTGGTTGCTGATGACGTGGTTGAGCTTAGACGCATCGCGCCAGAAACTCTTGAAGGGCGTTGTCCACCCATGCTGCGAGACTTTCTTGAAGTGCGTGGACTGGGGGTATTAAACATACGCACTATTTTTGGCGAAACTGCGGTGCGTCGACGGAAGAATATGAAACTCATCGTGCATTTGCAGCGTTATAATCCGACAGATTCTAACTCATTAGAGCGTTTACCAATTAGTAGTCTGAATGAAAGTATTATGAATGTTGATGTTAGTAAAGTCATTATCCCTGTTGCAGCTGGGCGTAATTTGGCTGTGCTGGTGGAGGCGGCTGTACGCAATTATGTTCTTCAATTACGCGGCATTGATAGTACGCAGAATTTTATTGAGCGACAAAAGCAAATCATGGAAGGCGCGGTGCTAGATGATTAGTAGTAGCGTCTTAGAATGAATAAAACTAAAACCCAAAAAACTATCACGTTGGCTTTTACTGGTGCGTCGGGCATGCCATATGGCATGCGCTTATTGGAAATGTTGCTTGCAGAACATGTGCGAGTTTACCTTTTGTACTCTCAGGTTGCGCAAGTTGTTGCGCGGCAGGAGATGCAGATTTCTTTACCATCTCGTGCAAAAGAAGCCGAAGAGTTTTTAAATCGTCGATTTGATGTGGCTGAAGGTCAACTGCGAGTATTTGGACGTGAAGAATGGTTCTCGCCGGTTGCGTCAGGCTCTAATACTACCAATGCCATGGTGATATGCCCTTGTACGATGGGTACACTGGCAGCTGTTGCTGCGGGACTGAATCAGAAACTGATAGAACGTGCAGCGGATGTCATGTTAAAAGAGAATCGTCAGCTTATTTTGGTGACACGAGAAATGCCTTTTTCAGTGATACATCTCGAAAACATGTTAAAGCTAGCACGAAGTGGTGCGGTTATTATGCCCGCAAACCCAGGTTTTTATCATCACCCAGAATGCTTGCAAGATATTGTTGATTTTGTAGTTGCACGTATTCTTGATCACCTAGGAGTTGCGCATACATTGATGACGCGCTGGGGAGAAAGTGAGTAAAGCGTTATTTTGATGTTGTTTCAATGAGTTTGAGCTTGTTTCCCGCATTCTGATAAACACCTGCCTCAGTAATAACAACATCCATCGGGATGTCATGAGGCTGAGGATAAATACTGTTTAAGTGAGAAATCTCAAATGCAATGCCAATAACCAATGGGCGGGGTTTGGTGATAGCAAGTGTACGGTCAAAGTATCCACTACCATAGCCTAGCCGATAGCCTTGTGAATCAAAGCCTAACATGGGTATCATTACCACATCAACATTTATTATCCCGGTATTCTCTGGGGTGGGTATCCCATAGGCTCCTTCTTTCATTGGCGCATCTGGCCACCACTTTTGAAAACACAGCGGTGTATGTTTACTTACTACTTCAGGTAAGGCAAGTGTGGCACCTTGTTGATGAAAATAGATGGCAGCAGGACGTGGGTCAAATTCGCGATGAATGGGCCAGTAAATTCCAATGTTATTTTTGCACAATTTAGAGAAGCCTTGTTGTAGTAAAGTGGTTATTGTATGGCTCCATAAACGATGGTCTTCTTTAGTTACAGTTTTTCTGAGTGTAATTAGTTGGGCGCGCTGTTGTTTTCGCCATGTTTGCCAATCATCCATAAGTTTTCACCAAATCAGTCAGTAACGGTTGTTTAAATAATTTTCTCACAGGTGTTGGAATTGCAGATTCTAACGCGTCATCTAATGTCATCCATTTTCCCTTTTGCAGCAGTGCATCATTTGGTGAAACGACTTGTAATAAATGTGGATGTATTTTTAATTTGAAATGGGTGAATGTGTGATTCAATGGAGAGATATAACCCCGAGGTCTAACTTCTAATCCATATGTTTGTTGACAATATGTAATGGTGTTTTCGTTGATTGATATTTCTAATGGACACCATAACCCACCCCAAATACCTGAGGGTGGGCGTTTCTCTAGCAGAATCTTATTATGTTTTGTTAGCATAAGAAATATAGTTTCTTTTTTTGGTAGCTGCTTGCGTGGTTTTGGTGATGGTAGTTTGTCTGTGCGGTTTTCTTGGTGTGCGACGCAGTTATGCTGCAATGGGCAAGATCTACAATCTGGTTTGCTGCGTGTGCAAACACTTGAACCTAAGTCCATCAGTGCCTGAGTATAGGTTTCAATAGATTGATTGGCATTTTTTTCAGGCAAACACATATTGGCTTTGTGCCACAATTGTTTTTGAACATCGACTTTACCGGGGTAACCATCAATTCCAAAATAACGTGTAAAAACACGTTTAACGTTGCCATCGAGAATCGCAGCGTATTGGCCAAAGGCAAAGACCGCAATTGCTGCTGCTGTTGAACGACCAATACCTGGAAGTTTTTGAATTAACTCAATATTACTAGGGAATTTACTTTTATAGTCATGCGTAATGATTTGGGCTGCATGAGATAAGTTTCTTGCTCGAGAGTAATATCCAAGGCCGCTCCAACAAGCTAATACATCATCTTGCGGGGCCAAAGCAAGGCGCTCAATGCTAGGGAAGCGTTGGATGAAACGCTGATAATAAGGGATAACCGTAATGACCTGTGTTTGTTGTAACATAACCTCCGATAGCCAAATGGCATAAGGGTCATGTGTGTTTTGCCAAGGGAGGTGATGGCGACCATGCTGCGTTTGCCATTGGATCAATTTAGTTGCGATAGTTGGCATTTAATGACTGGTGCTATTCCGCTTGGCTTGTTCGTAAATGGTCATGATCGCTATGGATCTCAAATTGGACGCCAGAGATAAAAAGATCATTAGATTGAAATGAACCGATATGAAGGGTTCCATTTACATCTAAATCAGCCAATAATGAGAAATCCAGTGATTGGTTCATGTGATTGATAGCATCTTTGTTATTTTTAATGAGCTGATGCTTTTGTTGGGTAGGTGGCAAATAGCGGTTCATATTGAACTGGTCGATATCAAGCATAAACTGGATTGCTGGTTTATTAAAGTCGCTTAAATTAAATTCTGCTTTAATCAGACTATCTTCAAGGTTTCCTGAGAAATTTGCTTGTAAATATCCAGATGATTTGCTGGATACAAATAGGTCGCCCTGTAAGTTGCCACTGATGGGTATGTCTGGTGATTGAGGCTGAAAAATGCGTAGGTTTAATTTTAAATTTGATAGTTTAAATTCTTCTGTGTCTAAATTTCCACTCAACGGACTGTGAAAGAAAAGATTAACAATTTGCGCGTTTTTTTCTGCCGCTAGTTCAATGGTCATCATATCACTTGAGAAGTGATGATCCGTACTCGTGATGTTGGACAAAGTGAACGCGCCGTTAATACTATCCTCTAACTGAGTAATCTTGGCAATTAAATTAATTTGGTCACTGGCAAGATGATTGGCACCAAACTGCAGATTGGGAATATTAAGTTGGACTTCAAAGTGATTTGAATCATTCTTGTTAATATGCTTTGTGTCACCTAGCGCATGTAGCTTTAAGTTGTCGAGTGATAGCTCGGTAATCTTGTCAGCCGTAAGGTTTAGTTTAGATAGTCTATCGTTCCTTAAATTTTTTTCATCCCGAAAAACAAGCTCAGCATTATTAACGTGTAACTGTTCAATATCGAATGCAAACGCAGGCGAGTCATTATCAGTAGGTAATAAGTCATCAATATTGGTTCGTCCGTCGGTGTAGCGGATGAGTGTGGCATCAAGTCCTTGTATGATGAGTTTGCCGACGACAAGTTGCTTGCTTAATAGTGGCCATAAAGACAGTGATAATTGAATATTCTCTATGTGGGTAAATGTCTCGTGAGAGTCATATTCACTTAAAGAGAGCTGGCTGATGTTAAGACCAAATTGAGGGTAGACTGTTAGTCTGATATTCCCATCAAGCCGTAGTTCACGTTTCTTTTCATCTTTAATCCATTGGGTAATTAACGGTTTATACGCGTTGGGGTCGTATAGCGTAACGGCTGAAATAATCAGGCCAACTAACAATAAGATAACGATAAAAATAGTTAGGCTGTATTTAAAGGTCCGGTTCATTGATAGGATGGATCATTTGAGGAATGGTCGTGCGATTTACCTATTAAAAATTAACTTCTTTAAACTGAGCGTTCTGTGTAAGAACAGACATTTTTGTCAGTTGTGTCAACTCTACTTGTTGTTCTTGCCCATTGTTAATAATCAAGTATTCACGTTTTTCTTTAGAAGTCGTGATATCGACAGCTTTGCCCTCAAGAATTTGGTCATCTTTCAACGTCAATTGGACTTGGTAACCATACATACAGGCAACTTCTATAAAATCGTGTAGCTCACAAGATATATTTTCTTGACTCATTTTCACTTTTCCTAGCGATTTAATATGATTTCAGCGACAAATTTACTGCCAATATAGGCCAGCAGTAAAATGATAAACCCAGCTATTGTCCAACGAATGGCAATGCGTCCACGCCAGCCATATACATGTCTGCCAAAAAGTAACGCAGCAAACACCCCCCAAGAAATAAAGCCAAATAAGGTTTTGTGTGAAAAGGTGAGCGGTTGACCAAAGACTTCCTGATAAAAAATAACGCCGCTAAATAGCGTGAGTGTCAGCAAGATAAAACCCGTCCAAATGATACGGAAAAGTAATTTTTCCATCACTAAGAGCGGCGGTAAATTAGTTAATAGAGGGGATGCTGACGGGTGGTGCAGGCGACGCTCAACGGCCATCATTAATAAAGCATGTAATACCGCAATGGTCAAAAAACTATAAGCCATCATAGCAACCATCATATGTGCTTTAAAAGCGGGGAGACCTGTATTAACTAATGGATGTATTGAAGGGAATACCAGCGGCAATAATACGCTGACGGCGCCGGTCGCAGCGACAGGTGCAAATAAAGTTTGTAAGCCTTCTAAACGATAAAACAAGCCTGAAAATGAATAAATAAATGCGGTGAGCCAGACAATGGAGGAAATCGCATTTCCTACTCCAAAACTTAAGCTATCCCCTACAAGTATAGATTGATAAAGTATGATACCGTGTAGAGTTAGGGGTGCAAGCATGGCATAACGCTCCCATCCTGGGTCTACATTACTATTCTTGTTGTTAGCAATTGCAGATCCATTCCATCGAGTTCGCCAGAAATGCCACCCAATTAGTGTATAGAGCAAAAAGGCGGCGAGATAAGTTAAAATGATGGGCATTGATTATCGATTAAAAGACAGAAATATCTGTTTAGTCTACATGGCACGCTAAAGAATTTAAAGTGCTAACAAGGGTATTTCATTAATTTTGATTTCTATACCATTATATTTGTGAGGATTTGAGCATGTTTGACAATCTTACCGGTCGACTTTCCGGTGTCATTAAAACATTACGTGGCGAAGCCAGGCTAACTGAAGATAATATTCAGAAAGCACTGCGTGAAATTCGCATGGCCCTATTGGAAGCGGATGTGGCGTTGCCTGTCATCAAAGATTTTATCGCACGTGTTAAGGAAAAAGCCGTCGGTCATGAAGTTATGGGCAGCCTCACACCTGGACAAGCGCTAGTTGGCGTTGTAAATAAAGAACTAATTGAGATTATGGGAGGGGAGGCCGCCGAGTTAAACCTCAGTACGGTGCCGCCGGCTGTTATTCTCATGGCGGGTTTGCAAGGTGCTGGTAAAACAACCAGTAGTGGCAAACTTGCCAAATGGTTAATGGAGCAAAAGAAGAAAAAAGTATTGCTGGTTTCTTGTGATGTGTATCGCCCGGCTGCGATTCAACAATTAGAGTTGTTGGCAGAACAAACGGGTGCCGACTTTTTTCCGACACAAACAGATCAAAAACCTGGAGATATCGGTGCGGCGGCTTTGGATTATGCCCGTCGGCATCATCATGATGTGTTGATTGTTGATACCGCTGGACGGTTGGGTATTGACGAAGCCATGATGCAAGAAATTAGTGAGCTCGAAGCAATTCTGAAACCGATTGAGACCTTATTCGTGGTCGACGCCATGCAAGGACAAGATGCGGTTAATACGGCTAAAGCGTTTTCTGATGCATTGCCATTAACAGGCGTTGTCCTTACTAAGCTTGATGGTGATTCGCGTGGTGGTGCGGCATTGTCTGTTCGTCATGTTACAGGTAAGCCCATAAAATTCACCGGTATTGCTGAGAAATTAACGGGATTAGAAGAATTCTATCCTGATCGTATGGCGTCTCGTATTCTTGGAATGGGTGATGTGCTGGGTCTGATTGAAGATGCGCATCGAAGCGCAGACCAGGATGAAGCCAAGAAACTGATGAAGAAAATGAAATCAGGTAAGGGTTTTGATTTGAATGATTTCAGAATGCAGTTTCAGCAAATGAAAAAAATGGGTGGCATGAGTGCCATGATGGATAAATTACCAGCCCATTTGAGTCAGGCCGCACAAAATGTTAATGTTGATGAAAAAGTAATTAATCGCACTGAAGCCATCATTAATTCAATGACGCCACAAGAACGCACCAAGCCAGATATTCTAAAGGCAACACGCAAGAGACGAATTGCAGCAGGGTCGGGTGTTTCCGTGCAAGAAGTCAATCGCGTGTTATCTCAGTTTGAACAAGCCCGTAAAATGATGAAAATGATGAATAAAGGCGGCATGTCAAAAATGGTGCGCGGTCTTAAGGGAATGATGCCTAAGATGCGTTGATCGTTGCTATATAGACAGCGTGGTAGGCTGCTCGTTAGGGTTGTTACTGAGCTGGTAGCCCTGCCATAGTCTATTGCCGATAAATGATGCAACTGTATCAGCGTGAAGCTTTAAACCAGGATTGCCAAGTTCTTGTGTGGTTTCTTTAAAGAGCTGAATCCAGCGTTCAAATAACGGGGCTGATAGATCAGGCAGCACGATATGCTTAGGCATGGGTGCTCCACGGAAACGGCTAGTTCCACGTAATTGAGCTGACCAGAAATTCGTCATTTGTACAAAATGAGCGTCCCAGTCAATCACATGCTCCTCAAAAATAGGACCTAGGGAAGGGTCTTTCCTAGCTTTAGCATAAAAATTGTGGACAAGTAAAGCGACTTCTTCTTCGGTATATAAGTTTGGATCTGCTGTTGGAATTGTAGGTTGGTTCATATTGATGTATATATAATGTGTTTAATAGAAGTTAAACTTGATTAATCAAATGCTGACTCAGAACTAAACCCTGTTTCATGAGTTAATAAATAAGCAATTTTTGATTAAAAAGATTAAACTGAGTCTATCACTTAAACAGTGTATTTTCACTATTTTAGCTGCTTCTTTATTAAATAAATAGATTGTTTGATATCCATAAATACTCAGTTTGTTTGGAGATTGAATCAATATGAAACAACTGCTTGGCAAAGCGTTGCTAGACGACCCCGGACATACTAAATCAACTGCCTTTACTCGAAAAGAGCGCGACCAGTTCGGGTTGCGCGGACTACTGCCCTATGCTGTGACTAATCTTGATAAACAGAAAGCACGAGTATTAGGGAGTATGCGTTGTAAAAATAACGACATTGAGAAGTATATTTTCTTAAATGCACTGTTGGAGCGTAACCAGCGTCTCTTCTATCGAACTATGATTGATCATATCGAGGAAATCATGCCGCTAGTTTACACTCCAACCGTGGGCGAGGCATGTAAGGAGTTTGCGCATATTTTTAGAAAGCCACAGGGGCTCTATATTACGCCGGAGGATCGTGGCGAGATTGCTTTTTTGCTAGAAAATTGGCCGGAAAAGGATATCCGAATCATTGTTGTCACTGATGGTGAGCGCATTTTAGGGTTGGGTGATTTGGGTGCAAATGGAATGGGTATATCAATTGGTAAGATTGCACTATATATTGCTTGTGCAGGGATTAAGCCCGCAAATTGTATTCCCATTATGTTGGATGTGGGTACAAATAATACCGCAATACGTGAAGACCCTTTGTATCTTGGTTATCCTTTTCCTCGTTTGTCAGGAGAAGCCTATCATTCATTAGTGGATGAATTTGTCGAAGCTGTACAAACACGTTATCCAAAAGCGCTGGTTCAATTTGAAGATTTTTTGACGCCCAATGCATTTTATTTTTTAGAGCGTTATGCTAGCAAAGTCCGTTGCTTTAACGATGATATTCAAGGAACGGCTGCAGTCACCCTAGCAGGTATTTATACTTCGTGTCGTATTACACAAAAGAAATTTTCAGAATTAACGATTATGTTTCTTGGTGCCGGTTCAGCGGCGGGCGGTATTGCCGAGTTAATGATAAAAGCGCTTTGTGCAGCGGGACTAACGGAAAGACAAGCAGAAGAGCGTTTGTGGTTTGTTGGTCGGCAAGGGTTGGTTGTTTCTAGTAGTGAAAATATTAGGCCGCTGGTTAAACGATTTGCCCATGATTACCCAGCATGTAGCTTTTTTGCTGCGATTGGCTCTGTAAGGCCTGATGTTCTAATCGGTGCAACGGGCGTAGCTGGAACGTTCAATGAAGACATTGTGCGGCAAATGGCTAAGGTAAATGATCGCCCGGTTATTATTGCGCTGTCAAATCCAACATCACATACCGAATGTACGGCTCGACAAGCGTATGAGTGGAGTGATGGGCGGGCAGTTTTTGCCAGTGGAAGTCCTTTTGATGCGGTGAGTTATGGTGGTAAAACATTTAAACCTGCGCAAGGCAATAATGCATATATATTTCCAGGTGTTGGTCTAGGTGTGCAAGCAAGTGCTGCTCGTTTAGTGACTCAGGAAATGTTTCTTGCTGCTGCAGAGACGCTTGTAAATACGGTATCTCAGCAAGAAATAGAAACTGGTGCTGTGTATCCTTCATTAACCAGAATACGTGAGGTTTCTCATAGGATTGCCGTGGCCGTGTGTCGTGTTGCGATGAATGAGGGTCTTTCTGAGGAAGCGCTGCCTGATGATTTGGATAATTATGTAAGTAACTTGATGTACGATCCCGATTATTAATTAGAGAATATTATGTTGACGGGTTGAATAAGTTGATTAATCCATCTAAACCGACGTGATTGATAGCATAGCTAGCCTGCTCCTGAACCACAGGCTTAGCATGATAAGCAAAGCTGGTTCCAGCTTCCGCTAACATTTTTAAATCATTGGCGCCATCACCAACGGCAATGACATGTTCGGGTTTTAGACCGAGTGTGTCGCGCACATGGCGTAGTACCTCAGCCTTGCCTTCTGAGCCAATAATGGTTCCAACTATCTGACCAGTAATATGTTCATTTTCAATTCCAAGTGTATTAGCCACAGCAAAATCCAATGCCAGTTTTTCTTTAACTCGATCAGTAAAAAATGTGAAACCGCCAGAAATCACCATGGTTTTGATATTAGCTTTTTTGGCGTGCTGCAACATTCTTTCTACACCCGGACTGAGCTTTACGCGCTCATCATAGACTTTTTGTAATGCACTTTGGTGCAATCCTTTGAGTAATGCTGTGCGACGGGTAATGCTTTCTTCAAAACCAATATCGCCGCGCATGGTGCTAAGTGTGATGGCAGCGACTTCTGATTTAATTTGGTGCATATCGGCCACTTCATCAATAGTTTCAATGGCGAGTAGGGTTGAGTCCATGTCCATTGCGATTAAACCAAAATCACTCAGCTGAATGTTTGGGTCAACAAAAGCATAGTCCAAATGAGCTTCGGCGCAATATTCGGTAATGTCTTGATCCGAGCTTGCGTTGAGTAAACGAAAGGCTTGGCCAGTGATACGCTCGATTTGGTCAGCGCCGGAGAGCTTTGCAATCGCTCTAAGGTCGCTGTTCTCAATTTCAATGCCTTGGATAATGAGGTTCATGGTTATTAAGATTCCTTAACTAAGAGAGCTGTTCCATTCAACAATTTGATTGCGCCCTAATTTTTTGGCCGCATAAAGTGCGAGATCTGCAGCCTTGATTAAATTGGCTGGATACTCGAAATATTTTGAACCATCTAAGGATGCGATACCAATTGATGCGGTTACAGTCACTGATTGATTGTTCTCAAGTTTATGTGAAATGGCAGCAATGCTGTCCTTTAAACGAGCCATTAATTTCTTAGCCGAATCTAAGGGTGTGCCGGGTAAAATAATAGCGAACTCTTCACCACCATAGCGACTTAGTGTGTCATCTTGGCGTATCTGGCCATAAATGGCACTAACGACTGCGACAAGGATGGCATCGCCGACAAGATGCCCGTAGGTGTCATTAATGTTTTTGAAATGATCAAGGTCAATCATCGCAATGGTTAGTGGTAACGTGTGTTGGTTAGATAAACTCAATTCACGTTTAAGTGTTTCGTCAAAGTAGCCGCGATTACGTGCGCCGGTTAAGCTGTCACGCTGTGACTTCTCTTCCAACTCTCGTACTCTAGACAAAATTTGAATCGTCAGTAAATCTTTCGCCTCTGATAAAATCCCAGAAATCTCCGATGGATGATGAATGGTGATTTCAAATAAGTCCTCAACTGAACTTAATCCGGCAGCCATACTATCAATAACATCTTTTAACGCATGACCATCAAGATTGAGCCAGGTCTCGGCGGCTTTAGTTAATGCAAAAACTTTGCCAGAATCACCGGAGTCTAGAAAATAGTCTGCCATGTAGCGTGATACGGCAACGCAAGCATGTAAATTGGCGTCGTTTCCGCTAGGTGGTGGTTGGCTATGGCTGGCAGCACAAGCCATAGCGATATAATCGGGAATATGCCATTGTTTAAGTAATGCATAGCCAATTTCATCATGTCCAGTACCCAGGGTTTCACGTTCAATTCTTAATAGGGTGTCGTGATCAGTTGCTGATGTATATATCGCTTCGTATTCGTCTGGCATCATGGCATTGAAAGCAATAATACCAATTTCTTGTAAGAGTCCCGCAAGTAGTAGGTCATCAGGAATATTAAGGCCGACTTTTTCACCTAATGCACGACAAGCGAGTGCCGAGGCAATTGAATGACGCCAAAATTTATTGTTATCAAAGACGCTGGGATATTGTCCAGGGTGCTTTATTAACGAATTAGCTAATGAGAAGGATAGCGCGATAACAATGACTGAGTGTGTGCCAAGTATACTGACAGCTTGACGTACATTGGTTACAGAACGTCTGGATTTATATAATGGTGAATTGGCTGCTTTAAGTATTTTTGCAGCAAGTGCCGGATCAAGCGAGATATATTGACATGCAATATTTATGTCTGCTTCTGGATCATTAGCTAAGTCAATGATTTTGACAGCAACTGCCGGTAGGCTGGGTAGTGTTGCACAAAAGCGTAGTCGCTTTGCTAAGTCGTCGTTCACTTTTTACTCTTACCTAAGTTGATTCAGTACCTAAAAGAGAGAGATGTTTCTTCTTAAGAACCAATGTAATTTATGTGGCTCTATACCCATAATGGGTAATTAGATGAAGACAAGTACAAAAAAACGTTTGTTTATCACTTATATTACTTCTGCCAGATGCAGTGTAATGCTATAGTAATTAATAAGTGTTCATCTTGATTTAATGCATATGTTCATCAAACAACCTTCTTTTGTTAATAAGGTTTCTATAAGAACAAGACTACATGAAGATGTTTAATAAAGTAAAGGAGTAAGTTGTGGATTTTGGAATAAAAGTAGGAAAACCGGAAAAACAACGTGGCGCTTGTATTGTGGTGGGCGTATTTGAATCTCGTAAACTGGCTAGCTCTGCAAAAGCATTGGACAAAGCTACCGAAGGTTATATCAGCAGTATTTTAAAAAATGGCGACTTAGATGGAAAAGAAAATACAACGCTACTGTTGCACAATGTGCCGAACACATTGTGCAAACGTGTATTGTTGGTAGGTCTTGGCAAAGAGAAAGAGTTTGGTGATAACGCCTATCTTGGTGCAATACGTACCACTTTTAATGCACTAAACAAAACAGGCGCTGCGGATGCAACGCTCTTTCTGACAGAGATTCCAGTGAAAGACAGAGATGATGATTGGAAAATATCGCGTGCCGTCATGCTTGGACTCGAAAGTGTTTATTGCTTTGATACACTCAAGAGTAAAAAGGATGATAATAAGTCTAAACTAAGCAAAATAACGTTGAATGCTGTTGATGACGAAGTAATGGCAGTAGGGAAAGAAGCTATAGAGCAGGGACAGGCTATTGCTCATGGTGTGAGTTTGGCAAAAGATCTGGGCAATTTGGCGCCTAATGTTTGTACGCCAACTTACTTGGCTGACCAGGCAAAAGCGATAGCAAAAGCACATAAGCTTAAAATTACCGTGCTTGAAGAGAAAGACATGCAGAAGCTTGGCATGGGTTCGCTGTTATCTGTTTCGCAAGGTAGTCGTCAACCAGCTAAGTTAATCGCGGTGGAATACCAAGGCCTTAAGAAAATGGAAAAACCGGTTGTATTGGTAGGCAAAGGAGTTACTTTTGATACAGGCGGTGTTTCATTGAAGCCTTCGCCCGATATGGACGAGATGAAATACGACATGAGTGGTGCGGGCAGTGTTTTGGGGACGCTTATTGCTGTTGCAGAAATGAAGCTGCCGATTAATTTAGTCTGTATTGTGCCGGCAACTGAAAACATGCCTGATGGTCTAGCGACTAAGCCGGGCGATGTGGTGACCAGCATGTCGGGCCAAACGATTGAAGTTTTAAATACTGATGCAGAAGGTCGCCTGATTTTATGCGATGCGTTGACTTATGCTGGGCGATATAAGCCCGATGTGGTGATTGATATTGCTACGCTGACGGGTGCTTGTGTCATTGCCTTGGGGCATGTGGCAACGGGACTAATCAGTAATGATGATAAGTTGGCAGCAGAAATATTGAGCGCAAGTGAGCAATCAACGGACCGTGCTTGGCAGTTGCCTCTGTGGAATGACTACCAGGATTTATTGAAGAGCAATTTTGCCGATATTGCCAATGTTGGCGGGCGTGCAGGTGGAACCATTACAGCGGGTTGTTTCTTGTCACGTTTTACCGAAGATTATCGCTGGGCGCATTTGGATATCGCGGGAACAGCGTGGAAATCAGGAAAGGAGAAAGGATCAACGGGTCGCCCTGTGCCGTTATTAACGCAATTTTTAATTTCTCGTGCTAAGAAGTAGGTAAAGTAACCAGAAACTGGTTGGTGAAATGACGCAAATTTATTTTTATTCAGGTGCTATTGATAAGCTACATACAGCTTGTCGATTAAGTGCTAAAGCGTTGCAGCAAGATTTGAAGGTGATAATTTATTCATTGGATGATGCGCTGCTCGATCGAATGGATAAATTACTTTGGACTTTCTCGCCAACTAGCTTTTTACCTCACAGCCGAATGAATGGTGACTTAGTTGATGTGGCGCCGATTATCTTGGGTCATGAAATCACGCAAGCAATGCATTGCCATGTGCTACTCAATCTTAATGATGATTGCCCGCCTGCATTCGATCATTTTGACCGCATAATTGAAATTGCTGACGTAACAGTGGAAGATAAGAAAGCTGCTAGGGCACGTTACCGGT
The DNA here is from genome assembly GCA_021774265.1 of Nitrosomonas sp. Classification (GTDB taxonomy): domain Bacteria; phylum Pseudomonadota; class Gammaproteobacteria; order Burkholderiales; family Nitrosomonadaceae; genus Nitrosomonas. Next base: position 5,016 of record JAJFJG010000169.1, on the reverse strand, counting down.
ATTATCAAGCGCAAGGGCTTGAAGTTCGTCATTATAAGCTGGAAAATTAGGTGGATTGAATTAATAACACCATATTTAAATAATGAATAAGCGCAAGGTGGCAACAGAATTTGACGACGATGAAATCCTAAATAAGCTGGATGCGCTGCTGTATCGATACAAGAACCGGGTTGAAGAGACGGGTGATTTAACTAATGTGGCTGATTCATCTCAAAATGTTTTGTTGACTCCCGAAACTGTTTTACCAAAAACTGAGTTGATATTTGATGATGAGATTCCGATGTTGACAGAGGTTGTTTTACTTAAGTCAGGTCCAATTAAAATGCAGACGGGGCGCTCGTTATCACTGCAGCAAATATTAGATGTGGCACTGAATGAGGTGAATATTGAAATGAAAACATCTGACCGCATCATGTTGACCAAAGCAATGGAGAAACAATTAACCAAAATCTGAACGATCAGTGCGTTTTATGATCGTTGATGCCATGTCAGTCATTTCTCACTTCCGTTATAATATAGCTTCATGTTCAAGAATATCCCATCTACAGGGCTTCTTTTATGGCGAATGGCGTTATTGCCAAGCCTTGCAATAAAATGACTATCGTGGCGTCTTAGTGTCTAGCTCTTTAATATGAGTGAAACCCTTTTAATGACGCAATCTTGAGCATGAAGAATATAACCACTAAAATCAGCGGAATCACGGTCTCTCATGCCTGACAGGCACCGGGAGTAATAGATTCTTTCTTTGTATTACTCTTAATTTTGGCTCTCATGAAATACGAACTCGAAAAAAGCTTTAATCCCGAACTTATCGAAAATCATTGGTATGCCATCTGGGAATCAGCTGGTTATTTTAAGCCCTCTGCAGCTGAAATATCTGACGCCTACTGTATTATGTTGCCGCCGCCCAACGTTACTGGTACGTTGCATATGGGCCATGCATTTCAACATACATTGATGGACGCATTGACACGATATCATCGGATGCTTGGGGATGACACCTTGTGGCAGCCAGGAACAGATCATGCCGGTATTGCCACCCAAATTGTCGTTGAGCGTCAGTTGGATCGGAAAGGTGTTAATCGCCGCGATTTAGGGCGCGAAGCGTTTCTTGAGCAGGTATGGCAATGGAAAGAGGAATCGGGTTCGACGATTACCCGCCAAATGAGACGCTTGGGTACGTCTTGTGATTGGTCCCGTGAACGCTTCACCATGGACCCTGATCTATCTCGTGCAGTCACGGAGGTGTTTGTACGACTACATCAAGAGGGTCTGATTTATCGCGGGAAACGTTTGGTAAACTGGGATCCGGTGTTGCAAACGGCTGTTTCTGATTTGGAAGTGGTGTCGACAGAGGAAATTGGCTCAATATGGCATATTCGTTATCCGCTGGAGTTGGAGAACGGTGGTGTTTCTGAAACAGAAGGCATGATTGTTGCGACGACTCGTCCAGAAACCATGTTAGGTGATATGGCGGTAGCTGTGCATCCTGATGATGAGCGTTATCAGCACTTGATTGGTCGCCATCTACGTTTGCCTTTATGCGAACGTAGTATTCCAGTGATAGCAGATACCTATGTCGATTTATCTTTTGGTACGGGCTGTTTAAAGATTACACCAGCGCATGATTTTAATGATTATCAAGTAGGGCAGCGACATCAGCTGGTGCCATTAAATATTTTCACTTTAGATGGCAAAATAAATGACGCAGCGCCGGTTGAATATCAAGGCATGGATCGCTTTGACGCCAGAAAACAAATGCTGGTTGACCTGGAATCTCAAGGTTTATTAGTTGCAACGAAGCCACATACCTTGATGGCGCCACGAGGTGATCGTACCAATGCCGTGATTGAGCCTATGCTGACTGATCAATGGTATGTGGCGATGGAAAGCTTGGCTAAGCGAGGGTTGGAAGCCGTAGCAAGTGGTGAAGTGAAATTCACGCCCAATAATTGGAGTCATGTTTATAATCAATGGCTAGAGAACATACAAGACTGGTGTATTTCACGCCAGCTCTGGTGGGGTCACCGTATCCCTGCGTGGTATGACGAGGATGGTAATATCACTGTTGCACACAGCTTAGCGGAAGCGCAAAAACTGTCAGGCAAAGAAAATTTGCGACAAGATGACGATGTTTTGGATACCTGGTTTTCCTCGGCATTATGGCCATTTTCAACCTTAGGTTGGCCAGAAGAGACGCCTGAATTGAAAACATTTATGCCGACCTCAGTTTTGATGACGGGTTTTGATATCATTTTCTTCTGGGTCGCTCGTATGGTGATGATGTCTTTACACTTCACTGGCAAAGTACCCTTCAAGGAAGTCTATATCACCGGTTTAATCCGTGATGCTGAAGGCCAGAAAATGAGTAAATCTAAAGGGAATGTGCTTGATCCGCTAGACTTAATTGATGGCATTACGTTGCCGGACTTAATTGTCAAACGCACGACGGGATTAATGAATCCTAAACAGGCATCATCAATTGAGAAAAATACGCGCAAGCATTTCTCAGATGGTATTCCAGCTTTTGGTACGGATGCATTACGGTTCACTTTTGCCAGTTTAGCTTCTCATGGTCGTGACATTAAATTTGATTTGCAGCGTTGTGAGGGTTATCGCAATTTCTGTAATAAATTATGGAATGCGACCCGTTATGTGCTGATGAATTGTGAAGGTAAAGATACTGGATTAGATGATACTTTGGCATTCACTTATTCAGATGCGGATCAATGGATTGTTAGCCGTTTGCAACAAGCAGAAAGCGCGATAGCGCAAGCTTTCGTTAATTACCGATTTGATCTGGTAGCGCGCGAGATTTATGAGTTGGTGTGGGACGAGTATTGTGATTGGTATGTGGAGTTTGCCAAAGTGCAACTCAACAGTGAAGATGCATCTGTGCAGCGTGCAACGTGTCGCACCTTGGTCCGTGTTTTAGAGTCCATGTTGCGGTTAGCTCACCCGGTTATTCCATTTATTACCGAAGAATTGTGGCAAAAGGTTGCACCACTTGCCGGAAAACAGGGTGAAAGTATTATGTGTCAGCCATATCCAAAAGCGGATGTGGTGAGGATAAATGACACTGCGATTGATAGCATCAGGTTACTTAGGGACATGATCAATGCTTGTCGTACCTTACGCGGTGAAATGAATCTGTCTCCAGCATTGAAAGTGCCGCTATTAGCTACTGGTAACCAGCAAACCCTGGTTGGTTTTTCTCCTTATTTGCGTGCTTTGGCCAAGTTATCTGATGTGGAGATCATGCCAGGTGAATTGCCGAATGCCGGTGCACCTGTTGAGATTGTGGGTGAATTCCGTTTGATGTTAAAAATCGAAATTGATGTAGAGGCCGAGCGCGAACGTTTAACGAAAGAAATTACTCGAATTGAAGGGGAGGTTGCCAAAGCAATGGCTAAACTAGCAAACTCAAATTTTGTTGAACGTGCGCCAGCAGCAGTTGTCGCGCAAGAGCAAGATAGATTGGCTGCATTTAATACTCGATTAGATAAACTGAAAGACCAATTACATAAGCTCAGCTAAGTGCAAATAAGCCAGATATTGTGCTTCTGATTGAAATGCCAATAGCTAGATAAAATGATAGATTAAAGAGTCAGGTTTTTTCTCTTTTTTTTATTATCTTTTAAATATGCTCAAGAAAATCAAGGTTTCTGATGCGCGTCTGGGCATGTACCTACATGGCATTTGTGGTAAGTGGATGGAACATCCTTTTTGGAGGAAGTCGTTTAAGCTTACCAAAGCAGAAGACTTATACGTCCTTCTAAACTGTGGTGTAAAAGAGATATTAATTGACACCAGTAAAGGGCTGAATGTTGAAGCGATTGAGGCTAATAACGTTGAAACCAAAGCTCCAAATGTAGAAGTGTCACCAAAAGAAGTCGTGCCTCCTTTCAAAAAAAAGCAAGAGAAAGTTTCGGTTCAGAATGAACTCATTGTTGCCAAGCAGATTCATTCACGCTCAAAAGAGGCGGTTATATCCATGTTTAGTGAAGTACGCATGGGTAACGCACTTGACCTTACAGAAATTGTGTCGTTGGTTGACGAGATTAATGATTCAATGGAACGTAATTCTGATGCCTTGCTTAGCCTCATTCGTTTAAAAAATATTGATGAATACACTTATTTGCATTCTGTAGCGGTTTGTATGTTGATGGTTGCCTTGGGTAGGCATCTGGGTATGAAAGGTGATGCCTTAAAGCAAGCGGGTATTGCTGGGCTGCTGCATGATATTGGAAAAATGAGTATTCCAAATGAATTGCTTAATAAGCCTGGTCACTTAACAGATGCAGAGTTCAGCGTGGTTAAGACGCACCCACAAAAGGGTTGGGATATCTTGAGTTCATCTTATGATGTCAGTGCACAAGTCCTCGACGTTTGCTTGCATCATCATGAGCGTGTTGACGGTAAAGGTTATCCTGATAAGTTGTCGGGTGATGCATTATCGCTCTTAGCACGTATGGGTGCCGTATGTGATGTGTATGATGCGATTACTTCAGACCGGTGCTATAAAAAAGGTTGGGAGCCTGCTGAATCAATTAGTAAAATGGCTGTATGGTGTGATGGTCATTTTGATGAAAATATATTTCATTCGTTTGTCAAAACAGTTGGTATCTATCCAAATGGCTCGTTGTTAAAACTGAAATCTGGGCGTTTGGGTGTAGTTGTTGAGCAATCGACAAAACTGACTGCGCCTTTTATTAAGGTTTTTTTCTCTATTCGTGCGAATGCACATATTCCAATGGAGATTATTGATCTGTCTAATTCAAAAGAAACTATTGTCAGTATTGAAGACCCAGTACAGTGGGAGCTTGATTTAAAAAAAGTGCAAGACATTTAATCTTAATTTCGTTTGAAAGTCGATTGTACGTCGTCAAAGTATTTTGGACTAGAGACTGTCTAAATTAAGAGACGGTTAGCTCATCAGGTTTAAATTTCTTGATTGTTTATCGTAGTATATTTGTCGCCGCATAGCCAATGTTCGCTGTTTTATTTTCTCTCGTT
>JAJFJG010000168.1 GCA_021774265.1 Nitrosomonas sp. | reverse complement strand
TTCAACAATCGCCGCTTTATTAGCACCATTTTTATCCATCGTGACCTTTTCAGGAACGCCATTAGCTTGCATAGCTTTGTCAAAGAAGCGTTTAGCAGCAGCCTTATCGCGTTGCCCGTTAATAGAAAGTCGATCGTTTTACCATCTCTGTCCACAGCGCGATAGAGGTGTTTCCAAGTGCCTTTCACTTTAATGTAAGTCTCGCCCATCCGCCAACCGGGCGCTTATACTTTCTGAAAATCTTTTCCAGTAATGGTAGAAACCGGATCGCCCACGGCTTACTGTAGAATGATCCACAGATACACCACGCTCCTCCATCATTTCTTCCAGGTGCCGGCAAAACTTAGAGGATATACCGCATACCAGCGAATGCAGACCAGAATTACCTCAATCGGAAATCACATTCCTTTTACAACCAGCATGTAGCCTCACCATTTTTTCGATGTCAACAGTCTACACAATATATCGATGATCTCGCTTAATGCGACAGAAACCCTTTATATCCATACCGGGAAGACAATTAAGGTATATCGTTAAACACGATGCCTTTCAAATTGGCACCTGCCTGAATAAGCCTTTTTTTGCATTGTTCCAATTTTCCCATAGGATGCGCTCCTGCTTTAACTACCATGAGCGTTGCGCTGGCAAGGCGGGCAATAATGGTGGCATCGGTAACAGCCGAGATGGATGATGAGTCGATGATGACAAGATCGTATTGCTTGCTGATATTCTCCAGGAAAATAGCAAAATTCTCATGCAGTAATAATTCTGATGGATTGGGAGGAAGTGAACCTGTAGAAATAAAATCGAAATTGGCTAGCGCTATTCTATGAATTGCATCATCTATTTTTATAGTATTCAATATAAGCTCAGATAGCCCATGCGCTCTGTCTACTCCTAGTTCTTTATTAATAGCTCCTCTGCGCAAATCGCCATCTATTAATAAAGTTTTTTTGCCGGTATCGGCTATTACAGCAGCAAGATTGATTGAGACAAACGTTTTTCCGTCACCGGAGCTTGGTCCGCCTATCATGATGATATTAGTTCGCGCTTTTAGCAAAGCAAAAGCAAAATCAAAAGTATTAGATAAACTGCACAAACTTTCTATGGCGGTATCTTCCTTATTTTTCAGAGCCAAGAACGTAGCAGGTGGGTTAACATTAGTTCGCGCTTCTAGCAAAGCAAAATGTAAAGTATTACGTAAACTGCGCAAACTTTCTATGGCGATATCTTCCTTATTTTCCAGAGCCAAGAGCATAGCAGGTGGGTTATCATTTGAAATATGAATATTTTTAAATTTGCTATTCAGTATTTTTTGTCTTTTGCTATGTGGAATAATCGCATAAACGGGTATATTCAATCCTTTCTCGATCAAATTAGGGTCGTCTATATCATATTTTAATAATCTGCGAATAAGCACTATCACTATACCTAAGAGCAATCCTAAAACAAGCGCAATGACAATAATAAGCGGTTTCTTAGGCTTAATGGGTGCGCCAGGCAATATGGCATGATCGACAATACTTACGTTACTTACTGTGCTTGCTCTTGCTACACGTAAAGTTTGAGCATTATTGAGCAGAGTATTATAGAGCTCGGCGCTCACAAGTATATTATTGGACAATCTCAGGAGAACTTGCTGTATTTCCGGTAATATTTCAATTTTTTTGTCCTGAGAAATTGCCTGTTCTTGCAGCCGAACAATTTGTTTATCAATAGAAATGATAGTAGGATGTGACTCTGTATACTTCTGTCGTTGCTCATCCCGTTTTTGTTGCAGTAATGTAATTTGAGTTTTAAGCGCTACGGCACTTTCCAATATATTTTGCGTTTCAAGATTTATATCAACAGAGCCTTGACTGATCCTATAATCATTCATAGCAGTTGTAGCGACATCCATTTGTTCTTTAAGGACTGGTAACTGCTTTTCTAGAAACTCCAAGGATCTCTGCGATTCAGCAGATTTGAGGTCAACATCTTTCCGCACGTAGATGTTGGCAATCTCATTCCATATGCTAACTGCTAAATCCTGGCTATGTGCTTCGACTACCATTTGAAGCATTCCAGTTCCTTTACTTTTTTCCACAATATTAATATTACTTCTTAATTGACGAATCGCTTGAATCTCGGATCGACGCACAACGGTAAAATTGGTGCCCTGATGAGATTTTAATAACGACACAAAGATCGCGACGGACCGAGCATTGCTCCCCAATTGTTTGCTGGCGAGTTTACCCACCTTACCTTCAAGAAGGATTTCGCCATCATAAATAAGCTTGAACTGACCGTATTTACCAGCTTGTAATATAAATTCTTTATCCTCCAAATCTGGAGGCACAGTAAAAGTGTCGACTTGAATCGCTTCTCCGCCCCAGGCATAGTGAGATTGTCCAAATAAGGGGCTGGATATTACATCATTTTGATGACGCTTTGGAAATCGCCCGGCAATAGCTTCTCCAATGACAGGGAAGTATTTGGGCTTAGCAATTATATCTAGATTAAGATTATTAACTGCTTCTCCTAATATGAATCTGGAGTTGATAAGTTCAATTTCAGTTTCAATTGAAACCGATGACTCAGTATCTGTTTGACCTGTTAATGCGTCAAGTCCAACCATGCGCCCTGAACTTTCTTTTATTAGCAACAAACCATCCGCCGCATAAACTGGCGTCTCAAGAAAAATTTTGATGACTCCCAGTGAAAGCGTAATGAAAGTGATTGTGATGATTAACCATTTGTGGTCTATTAAAGCGTCTATTAATTCACTTAAATTAATTTCATCTCCATCGATATCATTCAATGAGTCTATATGAGTTTTAGTATAGTTAGCAGGTGGGGTAAGCATTGTAATGGTGAATTCAAGTTCAAAGTGCACACACTTTGTTATAAAAAGGACTTCGTAAGGGGTTCTAAAGTTTAAAAATTTTCTTGGTTAATGATTTAATTTCACAATAGCTTGTTTAATGACTTTATCACTGATCTCATGAAAGTTACATCTTTTAGGAAAAAATCTTCTTGATAGCCATTGGTGGTTTCCTTTAACTAGACAACCTAAAGATAAATTAAGCGGTTCTGTCGCATTCAGCGAAATCATCGATATATTGTGTAGACTGTTGACATCGAAAAAATGGTGAGGCTACATGCTGGTTGTAAAAAGAATGTGATTTCCGATTGAGGTAATTCTGGTCTGCATTCGTTGGTACGCGGTATATCCTCTAAGTTGCCAGCACCTGGAAGAAATGGTGGAGATGCGTGGTGTATCAGTGGATCATGAGCTGGGTCTGATTTAGTGGACGGATAAGTCACTAGCATTATGCAGCGATTTGTTTTTGATTGTAGAACTGTTTTGCAAAATGGGCAGGTATTTGATTGCCGATTTTCGCATGTCGCCTAACGCGATTATAAAACACCTCATATAATCAAAGACGACCTGCTTAGCACTGTTTCTTGTTTTAAAGTGATAATGATGCAAGCGTTCAGTTTTTATCGAGCCGAAGAAGCTCTCCATTGGCGCGTTATCCCAACAATTTCCTTTACGACTCATTGAGGTTTGTATGCCGTAGTTAGCTTGCAATGCACGGTAAGCGGCACTGCAATACTGACTGCCGCGGATGCCCTTCTAAATGTCAAACGATAATTTGAACACTATTAATATAATTATTTCGTTTTCTCAAAGTGTAATATACCTCTCTTGCAATATAGCGTTTAACACAGCGAAGCGCTTCAAGTTTCGTGTGACCCTGAATTAATCGTTTTTCGACATACTCTTTAGTTCTGGCATCTGCTCTTAGCCTCCCTATAGCAATAATATGCAACGCGCTGTTAGCTGCTCTATCACCACCACGATTTAACCTGTGCCTATTGACCTTGCCTAATGAGGCAGGAA